>DASXKV010000038.1 GCA_036496605.1 Gemmatimonadaceae bacterium
ATGTTCTCGGCGATCTCGAAGCCATGAAGCTCGCCGCGGAGGAGCAGCGTCTTCAGGATCAGCATGTCGAGCGTTCCCGGCGGGATGGTGTCGCGCATGGCAGGCATGACATAGGCTATCTATGTTAGTCAGGCGATGTCAAGTCCAGTGAACTGTCATCATGCAATTGGTGAGCGGCCCTCATGGGTTGTGAGAGCCGCGCGCATCTCGCGGGTCAGATTGCGAAGCGAGCAATATGATCGTGAAATGATTGCAGTTGACGCACACAATGCCCACCCTTACCCGTTCGTTCACACCATCATTGAGACGGCGCACAGTCCTTCCTGACCCGAGGTGAGCGATGGAGTTTGACCTGATGCTGGGTACCGCGGTCCTCGAGCGTACCCCGCCGACACTTCGCGCGCTGCTGCGTGGGCTCGCCCCCGCGTGGGCCGACGCGACGGAGGGCCCGGAGACCTGGAGCCCATATGTCATCGTGGGGCACCTGATCCTTGGCGAGCGCGCCAACTGGGTTGCGCGCGCGCAACTCATCCTCGCCCAGGGACCGAACCGCCGTTTCACGCCTTTCGACCGCGTCCCGCCATTGCGGGGGAGTCGGAGCGATTCGCTCGACGGCCTCCTCGATGAGTTTGCGTCGTTGCGTGCAGCGAACCTGACGACGCTCGTTGGGTGGCGACTGACCGACAGGGAACTCGCTCTGGAAGGGGAGCACCCTGAGTTGGGAGCGGTCACGCTCCGGCAGTTACTCGCGACATGGGTCGCCCACGACTTGGGACACATCGCGCAGGCCGCTCGGGTGATGGCGAAGCAGTACCGCGAGGCGGTGGGGCCGTACCGTGCGTACTTGCCCATCGTGACCCGATAAAATGACCGTTGCCGCGAAACCATCGATGATCGAGCTGGTCGCCGTCGAGGATACGGCAACGCGAGAAGCCGCGCGGCACCTGATTGCCGAATACTTGCGATGGATCGCGAGCTCTGCTGCCGCGAGCTACGGCCTGTCTTTCGATATCGAAACGATGGCCACGTCGGATATCGAGGATCGGGCGAAGTTCTACCCCCCCAGCGGCCGGTTCTACCTGATCCGCCGCGAGGGCGCGAACGTCGGAGTCGGATGTCTCAAACGCCTCACGCCGGGTGTCGCTGAAATCCAGAGGATGTATCTGCAGCCGCACGTCCGAGGAGTCGGCGCGGGTCGCCTCCTGCTCCAGCAACTCCTGTCAGACGCGCGAGCGATCGGCTACGACGCTGTGCGATTGGAAAGTCTGAAGTTCCTGTCCTCGGCTCACGCGCTCTACAAGTCCGTCGGTTTCGCTGAGATCACTCCGTATGCCGACAACAGCATGACGGAGTATCAGCCGCGCGACACGATGGACAGGTATCGTTCCAGCGCCGTATTCATGGAGCTGCACCTCTGACGGGAGCGTCCCGCGGGCGCTGATCCGCTGCCGCCATCCAGTTGAGTGCGGCGCGATCAATGGACGCCGCGATCCGCGAAGTGGGTTCGAAACTCCTCGTTGAGAAAGGTCGCCGCCGCCTCGAGTCGGCCTAGATGGTTGGCTTGCATGAACACGATCGATGCCTCGATGCTGATGCCGGACCGCGTGATTCGCTCCAGCCGCCGCCGCTTCGGATGGGAGGCGAGAAATCGCGCGGGGATGAGCCCGAGGCCGATCCCGCTCGCCACGAGAGACAATTGCATGTCGATATTGTTGATCTCGGAGGCCACGTCGAACGGCGAGCCGAGTTCGCGCAACCTCGCCTCGAGTGACCGACGGATAAAGCACCCCGGCGGGTTGAGGACCCAGCGGGCGTCGAGATCGCTATTCGTGGACTTGCTGCCGCGCCGTGCGCGAGGTTGCGGTCCTCTCGCCCTGACCAATACCAGACGTGGACGGGGTTTTTGGTCTCCATCGACATGCTCGTTAGGCGCCCGGATTCACCTTCTGGACGTCGTTCTCGAGGTGGACGACATATCCATGTCGGCACAAACCCGACACGCGTCGCACCGGTGCTAGCCGCGCTTCATAATAAGGGGTCGCGGCTGATAGCTTTGATAGGCCGCGGTTCCCTCCGCGCGCCTTCACCCCAACCACCAAGAAGCCGTGCCGCCCAAGCGCAACTACGATTTCGAGAAGCGTCGTAAAGAACAGGACCGCAAGACCAAGAAGGATCTCAAGCGCGCCGAGCGGCAGCAGCGCCGTGATGAGCGACGAGTCGATGAGGCGCCGACGCCGGAGAACACAGACTCCCCGCACTAGTGCCGTGCGGCTCTACCCAACGCGCGAGCGCCAGTGAATTCTGAGAATCGCGTAATGAGCGACTATTAAGGTTTGCTCATCTTACGCCGGTGGCGCTCCGACTGACGATCACCGCCCGGGCATCAATCCGGGCCATTTTTACCTTACGGTATGCACCAAGGGCTCACCCTCCTCCAGCGTAGCGTCCTGAAACGGCTGCGCGAGCAAGGATTCACGACGGTCGCCGAGCGGGCGAATCGCGCGTGGCTTCGAGGGCAGCAGTTCGCGCCCGTGAACCTGGACGGCGCCAAGTCGGACCTGCGAGTCGATTTCGCAAAGGCACAGGAGCAGGCGTTGGACATTGACCATGCGTAACCCTGACCCGGCCGCACGCTCGTAGAGGGGAATACGGAGGGGAGCGACCTTCTTCATCCAACGGAAACGGCCTGGCACATGTGCGTGCATCATCGGTCGACCACAACCGCACCCAAATCGGCCTCACAGACGAGTGTGTCGCCGACCAGCGCGCGGCCGTGAACCTTGTGCAGTCGGCCCCGTTGCCGCGCGACACTGAGCTCCAGGCGTATTTGATCGCCAGGACACACGGCTGCAGGCCAATGCACATTGTCGAGCGAAGCGAAATATGCGACGCGATTCGTCCCCGGCGCTTGGTCGGCGAGGAGGAGAATCGCACCCGCCTGCGCCAGCGCCTCCACAATGAGAAGGCCCGGCATAGTCCAGTGCCCCGGGCCGGGATTCGCGAAGAACGGCTCGTTGGCGGAAACGTTCTTGACCGCGACGATGCGTCTTCCGCGCTCCAGCTCGAGGACCGTATCGACGAAGAGAAAGGGGTAACGGTGCGGCAGCACGCCGAGAATGCCATCCAGATCCAACACGAGTGCCGCCTCCGCGCCCAGATGGAGAGAGTGATGCATGATCTGTCCCACCGCGCGCCGAGTTGAGTGCGGCGCAGGTGGTGACAAGCTACAACGGCCCGGACGCAACGCTCGATTCGGACGCAATGGCGAGCAGCGTCGAATGGCTCGCTTCACACGCTCAATGAATGATTGTAGCGTTCACCGAACGGAGATCGGGAAATGCGTCCGATCCGGGACGTGATCATCACGAGAGCGCCTTCGACTGAAGCCCGAGACATGACCGACCCAGCGAACCCCCGAACGCTTCAATGGAGCTCGTCGGCGAGCGCAAAAGCGAAAAACGCTGTTCAACGTTCCGTCACGCAGCTACTTGATGAGCTGGCGCCCGAACGCGTGCTGAAGCGTGTCGGGGAACTCAAGGGTCCGGTCGAGCAGCATCGCACGCCGACCGGGTGTGTGCTTCAGGCGGCGGATTGCGCCGTCAGCGTCTCGTGGTTCGCCGACGCGACCGAGGAGGCGGTCCTCGGGGAGCTGCACGTCTTGGTCTGGCGCGGCAAAGTCACACGACGAGGGCATGCGCGGCCCGCAAAGGGAGCAACAATGGTCGCCGATCTCATTCTGCGTCCGATCGAGCCTCCCGCGGACGACTGCGTGTGGCAAGCGAATGACGGCACTCGATATGACACCGCGTCGCTCGCCGCACGATGCCTCGCGCTCCTGGACGCGCAGAACCGCGTCCTGTGATCGCTTCGCCGTGTCGTTAGGTACGACGGAATGGATTGCTCCCAGTGCGCACGCTCCAGAAGGAGCCAACGGCGAGCCCTGCTCCGTCAGCGCGGACGGAGCGCGATCGCCGGATCCACCTGCGTCGCACGCCGCGCCGGCAGGTAGCCCGCGAGCAGCGCGACCAATCCGAGCAGCACGAGCACCGCGCTGAACGTCGCTGGATCCGACGCGCCGACGTCGAACAACAGTCCCCGAATGGCGCGTGCTGTCACAAACGACGCCGGCAGTCCGATCGCGACGCCGAAGAGCACCATCCTCGCCGTCTGGCCCAGAATGTTCGCGCGCAAGATGCCCGCTGTTGCGCCGAGCGCCATGCGGATGCCGATCTCCTGCGTCCGCTGGGTCACGGAGTACGAGATCACCGCGTAGATGCCGAGCGACGCGAGGATCAACCCGAACGCGGCGAACGCGGCAACGAGCAGTACCACGAAACGTCGCGTGAACGTCGACCGATCCACGAGCTGCTGCATCGTGCGGAATTCGGCGACGGGCAGCGTCGGATCCACGCGATGCAGCGCGTTGCGGATTCCCGACTCGACCGTTGACGCCGGAACCGCCGCGCGCACCACGAGATCCACGGACTGATAGTCGCCGGTGCGCAGCGGCATGTACATCTCAGGGTCTGTGGCGTGATCCAGGCCGAAGTAGCGGACGTCGCCGACGATCCCGACGACACGGCGATTGACGCCCGACGTGCGCACGTAATGCCCGATGGCGTTCTCGCCCGGAAGCAGCGTCTGCGCGAGTCGCTCGTTGATGATGATCACCGGCTCGCTCCCGGCATTGTCGGTCGCGGCGAATGCGCGCCCCGCAAGCAGCGGGATCCTCATCGCGCGGAGGTAGCCCTCGTCGATCATCCGCACCAGCGGAAAGACGCGCGTAGTGTCTCCCGGAACATCCACGCTCCATCGCCGCCATCCGAAATTGTCGCCTAACGGCAATGCGTCGGTGAGGCCGAGCGCCTGTACTCCCGGCACGCCCGACAGCTCGTGAACCATGGCATCGAAATACACCGCGTTCCTGGCGGCCGCGTCGCGTCCGCTGGCCCGGGGATCGACGCGGACAGCGACGACATCGTTCGACGCAAAACCCGGCTGGACGTCGAGCACACGCGAAAGGCTGCGCGCCAGCAGCCCCGCACCGGTGAGGAGCACGCACACGAGTGCGACCTCGCTGACCACGAGCACGCGTCGCGCCCGCCCGCTGCGCCCTTCAGTCGAGCCCCGCGCTCCCTCGGCGAGCGAGCCGGGCACGAACGCCGACGCGTGCAGCGCGGGGAGCACTCCGGACGCGACGCCCGCGAGCATAGAAACGAGACCCGTGAAGCCGAGGACGACGATGTCCACGCGCACGCCGTTGAGCAGTGGAATCGTGGTTCCCTGGAGACGCGACACCGCGAAGGTGCCGGCCACCGCGAACGCTGCGCCTAACGCGGCGCCGCTGCCACAGAGCACGACGCTCTCCGCCAGCAGCTGCCTGACGAGACGCGACCTTGGCGCGCCGAGGGCAGTGCGCACCGCCATCTCCCGGCGACGCGCCGACGCGCGCACCAGGAGCAGGTTGGAGAGGTTGGCACAGACGAGCAACATCAGGAATACCACCGCGGCCGCCAGAACGAACAATGCGGACTGGAATCGTCCGCTCACGTGCTGCCGCAACGTGCTCACATTCGGACGGAACCGATTGATCGACCGGCCATCCACGACGTCGGCGTTATGCCGCGTTGCGATCAGCGTCGCCTCGGCTTGCGCGGCATCGAGCGACACACCGTCCCGGAGCCGTCCGATCAGAGCGAGCGTATTTCCTTGCTTGTTGGTCTCCGCGCTGAGGGGAAATGGAAAGAAGATGTCGGCGCGGCGTCCGGGCGTGAACGTCGCCGAAAAGTCAAACGACGCCGGCAGTACGCCGATGACGGTGACAGCGCTGTCGTCGAGTATGATGGAGCGGCCGACGATCGCACGGTTTCCCGCGAAGCGGCGCTCGAAGAATTGCTGCCCGAGGACGACGGTCTTCGGCGCGTGCCAGCGGCTCTCCGCATCGTCGAAGAAGCGACCGGCCAGTGGCTTCACACCGAGTACGTCGAAGAAGTTCTGCGTCACCGGAACGCCGGTGAGCCGCTCCGGCTCGCCCGCGCCCGTGAAGCGGACGTCACCCGGGGCATAGAAGGGAAACACACCGGCGATGGCGCTCCACGAGCGATTCTCCTCGCGGAGCGCGAGCAGGTTGTGCACCTGCACCGTCTGGCCAGAAAGATTTTCCGACGTGCCGTTGGCGATCCACGCCAGCCGCTCCGGCCTATCAAATGGAAGTGGACGAAGCAGTAGCGCGCGGCAGAGACTGAACACGGTGGTGCTCGCGCCGATGCCGACCGCCACGATGGCGATGGCGAAGATCGCGGCGCCCATGTCACGCCGGACGGACCGGATGCCGAAGCGGATGTCCTGCGCGAAAGTGTCGGTGAGTGTCATGCGAATTCAGACATCCGCGAGTGAAGGATCGTTGGACCGATGCCATCGGTCCGCCCGCGAAAGCGACGTCGTCGGCTTGGCGGCGGGGATCTCACCGCTCGGCGTGGGTAGTCAGCTCCCGGTCGATCCAGTGCGCCGCGTCGCGTCCCTCACGGATTGCCCACACGACAAGTGACGCGCCGCGCCGCACGTCGCCGGCGGCGAACACACCGGGGACGTTCGTTCGGTGCGTCGCGTCCGTCGACACCAAACCGTCGTCTCCACACACGACGCCAAGCTCCCGAAGCAGGTCGCTGTCTCCGGCGCCAGTGAATCCGATTGCGAGCAGCACGAGATCCGCGCGTAGCGAAAATTCGGTGCCGGGGAGGGGCACTACTCGTGGCGCCCCATCCGCCATCGAGCGCGTTTCGACGCGAATGGCGTTGAGCCGCTGTACACGTCCATGCCTTCCGGCAAATCCCGTCGCCGAGACGCTCCACTCTCGTGAGCAGCCCTCTTCGTGTGCGTGGGACGTGCGGAGCTGCATCGGCCAGAGCGGCCACGGGGTCGATTCGTCGCGGCTCGTGGACGGCTGCGCGATGAGCACAAACTGCTGCACGCTCCGCGCGCCTTGCCGGATCGCCGTACCGGCACAGTCGGCACCGGTGTCTCCGCCCCCGATGATCACGACGCGCTTGCCGCGCGCGTCGATGAGCGTTTGTTCATCGATGGCGTCGTCGGCGAGACGGCGGTTCTGCTGCGTGAGGTACTCCATGGCGAGATGGATGCCGTGCAGCTCGCGGCCGCCAACGTCGAGCTCCCGGGCCGCCTGCGCGCCGAGCGCCAGACAGATCGCATCGAAGTCGCGACGGAGCTCGCCGACCGCGACGTCTTCGCCGACGTTTACTCCGGTGCGAAAAACGATTCCTTCCGCCGTCAGCTGCGCGAGGCGGCGGTCGAGCACGGTTTTCTCGAGCTTGAAGTCGGGAACGCCATAGCGCAACAAGCCGCCGACACGATCAGCTTTCTCGAACACAACGACGGCGTGGCCGAGTCGGCGGAGCTGTTGCGCGGCGGCGAGACCGGTCGGGCCCGACCCGATCACGGCGACGCGACGCCCAGTCTCTTCCCGCGGCATTGCCGGCGTCACCCAATCCTCGGCGAAGCCACGATCCGCGATTGCTTGCTCGATGGTGCGAATCGCCACTGGCTGCTCGATGAGTGTGAGCACGCAGGCTGACTCGCACGGCGCGGGACAGAGCCGCCCAGTGAATTCGGGGAAATTGTTCGTCGCGTGCAGGGCATCGAGGGCCTCGCGCCACTTGTCACGGTAGACCAGGTCATTCCAATCAGGGATGACATTCCGAACGGGACAACCGGTGTCGCCCTGACAGAACGGCACGCCGCAATCCATGCATCGCGCGCCCTGGTCGCGGAGCTCACGCTCCGGCATCGGCGCATAGAACTCCCGCCAGTGCTGCACGCGCGTCTCCGCAGGCTCGCGCGTGGGCGTTGCGCGTCGGAGGCTGAGAAATCCCCGCAGATCACCCATGCCGCAGCGCCTCCTCGGCCCGACCTGCCTCCGCCTCACGAGTGCGGGCAAGTGCCTTGCGGTACTCCACCGGCATAACGAGAACGAAATGGCGCAGCGTTTGTTCCCATCGTGAGAGCATATGCCGCGCGCGCGGACTGCCGGTGTACCGGGCGTGCTGCTCTACGAGCCGGCGAAGAACATCCCGGTGGCTGGCGTCGATCACGGGCCCGAGCTCCACCATCTCTCGATTACAGTTGCGTTCGAACGAACTGCTTTCGTCGAGGACGAACGCGATGCCGCCGCTCATTCCCGCGGCGAAGTTTCGTCCCGAGCGACCGAGCACGACGACCACGCCGCCCGTCATGTATTCGCAACCATGATTGCCAACACCTTCCACGACGGCAGCAGCGCCGCTGTTGCGTACGGCGAATCGCTCGCCGGCGACGCCACCAAAGTATGCTTCGCCCGACGTCGCACCATACAACACGGTATTACCGGCGATGACCGTCTCGTCAGGCAGGAAGAGCGCACCTCGGGGCGCGCGCACGACGAGACGTCCTCCGGACAGGCCCTTTCCGACATAATCGTTTGCTTCACCCTCGAGCTCGAGCGAGAGTCCGCGCGCGGCAAAGGCGCCAAAACTCTGTCCCGCCGAACCGACGAAACGAATGACGATGCTCTCGTCAGGCAAGCCGGCTTCCCCGTAACGTCTCGCAATCTCCCCCGAGAGCATCGCGCCGACGGCACGGTCGGCGGTGCGAATCGGAAGATCGATCGCCACGCGTTCCCGACGCTCGAGCGCCGGCCGCGCCTGCTCGATGAGCGTGTGATCGAGCACGTCATCCAGATCGTGTTGCTGCTGTCGCACGTGGTGTCGTGCGCTCGTACCGGCTCGCTCACCTGGCGCCGGCACGTGCAGCAGGGCCGTGAGGTCGAGCGTGCGCGCTTTGCCGGCCGCGAGCGTTAGGCGTGGTCGGAGGAGATCGGACCGGCCAATTATCTCGACCATCGTGCGGAAGCCGAGCTTCGCGATCAGCTCACGCACTTCTTCGGCGACGAAGAAGAAATAGTTGATCACATCCTCCGGCCGACCGGTGAAGTTGGCGCGGAGCTCCGGGTCTTGCGTCGCGATCCCAACGGGACACGTGTTGAGATGGCACTTGCGCATCATCACGCAGCCGGCAACGACGAGCGGCGCGGTCGCGAACCCATATTCGTCCGCGCCAAGCAAAGCGGCGATGACGACGTCGCGGCCGGTCTTGAGTTGACCGTCGGTCTGAAGACGCACGCGTGCGCGCAGACCCTTGAGCACGAGCGTCTGCTGCGCTTCGGCGAGGCCGATCTCCCACGGGATTCCGGCGCGTTTGATCGAGGAGAGCGGGGAGGCTCCCGTTCCGCCCGAGTCACCGGAGATGGTGATCAAGTCCGCGCGCGCCTTTGCGACCCCCGCCGCGATCGTCCCAACGCCCGACTCGGCGACGAGCTTTACCGAGACGGTCGCGCGCGGATTCACGCTCTTGAGATCATAAATCAGCTGTGCGAGGTCCTCGATCGAATAGATGTCGTGGTGCGGCGGCGGTGAGATCAGTGTCACACCAGGTGTCGAGTGGCGCGTTTTCGCGATGACGTCGTCCACCTTGTGGCCGGGCAGCTGACCACCTTCGCCGGGCTTCGCGCCTTGCGCGATCTTGATCTGTAGCTCGGCGGCATTCACGAGGTACTCGGTCGTCACGCCAAACCGCGCCGACGCCACCTGCTTGATCGCGCTGTTGCGCTCCGTGCCGAAGCGCGTTCGCTCCTCTCCACCCTCGCCAGTGTTGCTGCGACCGCCGAGCCGATTCATCGCGACGGCGAGCGTCTCGTGCGTCTCGCGACTGATCGAGCCGAAAGACATGGCGCCCGTCACGAAGCGCTTCACGATCGCCGACGCCGGTTCCACGTCGTCGAGCGGCACCGGGTCTCGTCCGTCGAAGTCGAGCAGGCCGCGGAGGGTACGCTGCCTAACGGCTTCCTCGTTCGCGAGCTGGCTGAACTCGCGGTAGGTCGCGTAGGCATTGCCCCGGGTCGCGTGCTGCAGCTTCGCGATCGTCGCGGGATTCCACTCGTGATGTTCGCCCTGGCTGCGGTAGTGGTATTCTCCACCGAAGTCGAGGAGCAGTGCGTCGGAAAGTGCGCCGAACGCCGCCGAGTGACGCTCGAGCGTTTCGGCAGCAATCGTCTCGAGTGAGATGCCACCAACTGGCGAGGACGTACCGGTGAAGTGGCGCTCGACGAGCGCGCGATCCAGCCCGATAGCTTCGCAGATCTGCGCGCCGCAGAAGCTTTGCAGGGTGGAGATGCCCATCTTCGCGAGGATCTTGAGCATCCCCTTGTCGACGGCTTTCACGTAATGGAAGTCGGCGGTCGCCGGATCGGAGACGGTCACCAGATCGCCGCGACGCGCCATGTCTGCGATCGTCTCGAGGGCGAGGTATGGATAGACAGCGCTGGCGCCGTATCCAACGAGCAGCGCGAAATGCGCGGTCTCTCGCGCTTCCGCGGTCTCGACGACGATACTGACGCGGGCTCGCAGCCGCTCGCGAATGAGATGATGATGAATCGCCGCGACGGCTAGCAGCGACGGAATCGGCGCGTGTTGTTCGTCGACGTCGCGGTCGCTGAGCAGGATGATGCCGCATCCTGCGCGGACTGCGTGCGCGGCGGCACGGCAGAGCGCGTCGACCGCGCGCTCGAGCGCGTGCGGCCCGTCGCCGGTGGGAAAGATGGCGGCGAGAGTCGTTAGGCGATGGCCGGGCGCCGTCAACGCGCGCAGTCTGCTCATCGACGCGCGCGTCAGCACCGGGTCGTCGAGGCGGAGCTGCCTGGCGTGCTCCGGCGTCTCGTCGAGCACGTTCTTCTGCGGCCCGAGATTCATTCGCAACGACATCACGAGCCGCTCGCGAATCGGATCGATCGCGGGGTTCGTGACCTGCGCGAAGAGCTGCCGAAAGTACGCGAACAGGAGCTGCGGCCGGTCGGAGAGCACAGCGAGCGGCGTGTCATTCCCCATCGAGCCAAGCGCCTCCTCGCCTGTGGTCGCCATCGGCGCGAGGACCATCCGCAGCTCCTCAGCGCTGTATCCGAAGAGTCGCTGGAGCCTAACGAGGACATCGGGATGGGTATCAGCGGGCGCGCGAGCGTCGGCGTGGAGTTCCGGCAGTGTGACCCGCTCTTCCGCCAGCCAACGTCGATACGGCCGCCGCGATGCCAACTCCTCCTTCAGCTCGACGTCATCGAGGACGCGTCCCTGCGTTGTGTTGACAAGCAGCATTCGCCCGGGCTCGAGCCGACCCTTCGCGCGGATCTTCTCGGGCGGGAAGGGAAGTGCTCCCGCCTCCGAGGCGAGTACGACCACGTCGTCGTTGGTGACGACGTAGCGTGCCGGACGCAGTCCGTTGCGATCCAACACCGCGCCGATCTGACGTCCATCGGTAAACGCCATCGCGGCTGGTCCGTCCCACGGCTCGACGATCGAGGAATGATACTCGTAGAACGCGCGTCGCTCCGGAGACATCGTCTCGTCGCCTTCCCATGCCTCGGGAATGAGCATCATCATCGCGTGCGCGAGCGGACGCCCCGCCTGTACGAGCAGCTCGAGCACGTTATCGAAGCACGCCGAGTCGCTCTGTCCTTCGGATACGACCGGGATTATTTCGCCCATGCAGTCGCCGAACTGCTCGGACGACATGCCGGCTTCGCGGACGCGCATCCACGTGAGATTGCCGCGCAGCGTGTTGATCTCGCCATTGTGGCAGACGTAGCGATAGGGATGCGCAAGCGGCCACGATGGGAATGTGTTCGTCGAGAAACGCGAGTGGACGAGCGCGAGCGCAGACGCAAAGTCGGTCTCGACGAGATCGGGATAGAAATGACGCAACTGCGTCGGGCGCAGCATGCCCTTGTACACGAGCGTGCGTGACGAGAGACTGGCGACGTAGGTCGACGGCTGGCCTTCGGGCGCCGCCTCACGACTCACGCGCTCGATGTGCCGGCGGATCACGTAGAGTGCGCGCTCGAATGTGGACGCGTCGTCCACGCTCAGATTCACGCCGAGCGGCGCGACGAAGAGTTGACGGATCGCCGGCCGCGTCGCGCGCGCCGAGGCTCCGCAGTACTGCTCGTCGACCGGCACGTCGCGCCAGCCGAGGACACGGCACCCGCGATCGGCCACGACGCGCTCGATGAGGGACTCGGCTTCGGCACGGTGAGTCTCGTTAGGCGGCAAGAACATCATGCCGACGCCGTAGCTGCCCGCCTCTGGAAGGCTGATGCCGATGTCTCGGCATACGCGCCAGAGGAACGCGTGCGGAATCTGAACCAGTATCCCCGCGCCGTCGCCCGTCTCCGAGTCGGCGGCGACCGCGCTTCGGTGGGCGAGGTTCCCAAGCAACTCGAGCGCGCCGCGAACGATTTCCGGAGAGCGCTCACCCTTCACATGGGCGAGAAATCCAATCCCGCAGCCATCGTGCTCATAAAACGGATCGTACAGGCCTTCGCGGCGCATCGCGCCCGCGGTCTGGACGGAGCTCGTCGTCATGCGCCCCCGGCGCCGGGGACGACCTCCTTTGGATTTACGAAAGTCATCATCCGCCGCAGCTCGCGACCGACGCTCTCGATTGGGTGAGCCGCGTCTTCCCGTCGCCGGCGATTGAATTGCGGCCGGCCTTTACGGTTCTCGTCGATCCACGCCGAGGCGAAGGAGCCGTTGCGCACCTCCTCGAGGAGCTGTCGCATCGCGGCGCGAGTGTCGTCGGTGACGATCCGCGGTCCGGCGACATAGTCGCCATACTCGGCGGTGTCCGAGACGGAGTAGCGCATGTAGTTCAGGCCCCCCTGGTAGAAGAGGTCGACGATCAACTTCAACTCGTGCATGCACTCGAAGTATGCGACTTCGGGCTGATAGCCTGCTTCGACGAGCGTTTCGAATCCGGCTTTGACGAGCGCGGAGACGCCGCCACAGAGGACCGCCTGTTCACCGAAGAGATCCGTCTCGGTCTCCTCGGCGAATGTTGTCTGAAGGACGCCGGCCCGCGTGCAGCCGATTCCCTTCGCATAGGCGAGCGCATCGGCGAGAGCGCCGCCGGACGCGTCTTGATGCACCCCGACGAGCGCCGGGACGCCTCCGCCCTGGAGGAAGACTTCGCGGACACGGTGACCGGGGGATTTTGGCGCGACCATGCTCACGTCCACGTTAGGCGGAGGAATGATCTGGCAGAAGCGCACATTGAAGCCGTGTGCGAACATGAGCGTCTTTCCTGTGCCCAACGAGGGCGCGATCTCCTCCTCGTAAATTTTTGCCTGCGCGGTATCGGGAGTGAGGATCATTATTAGCGCGGCCGCTTCGGCTGCCTCCGCGACGGGCAGCACCGTTAGGCCTGCGCGCTGGGCCTTCTCCCAACTTTTCGACCCCTCGTACAGCCCGACGGTCACGTCCAGGCCGCTGTCGCGAAGGTTCAGTGCGTGGGCATGCCCCTGGCTACCGAAGCCGATGATGGCGATCCGTCGTCCGTGGAGGCGCTCGAGCGCGGCATCCCGGTCATAGAACAATTGAGTCATGTGTCGAGGGGCTAGGGGGCTAGGGGCTAGGGACTAGGGGCGAGAGAGGGGCGAAAGAGGAGTGAGAGCGGTGCGGCGTGCCACGGGTCATGGCGATGCGCCCGGTACGCATCATTTCCTTGAGACCGAAGGGCCTAACCGCCTCGATGAAACGCTCGACCTCGTCCGGGTCTCCGGTGATCTCGATGACCACCGACGACGACGCGACGTCGAGGATCTTCGCTCCGCACGCGCTCGCGGTCGCGACGACGTCACGCCGCGTGCCGGCGGGCGCGCCCACCTTCACGAGAACCGTCTCGCGGTCCACGGTGCGTTCATCGGTCACGTCCGTGACCTTGAGCACCTCGACGAGGCGATAGAGCTGCTTGATGACTTGCTCGACATTCTCCGCGTCGACGACGAGCGACATCCGGCTCACGCCCGACGTCTCGCTCTGCCCCACCGCGAGGCTATCGATGTTGTAGCCGCGGCGCCGGAAGAGGCTCACGACGCGGTGAAGCACCGCCGGCCGGTCCTGCATCAGAGCAACTAGCGTGTGTTTCATCGGTCACGGCCTCCGTCATTCATGAGTCAGCATTTCGCCGATGCTCTTCCCCTGCGGCACGATCGGGAACACGTTCACCTCGCGCTCGACGCGGAAGTCGATCACGACCGAGCCGTCATGCTGCCACGCCCGACGCACCGCGTCTTCGACATCCTCCATGCGCTCGACCGTGAGGCCGAGCAGACCATGCGCCTCGGCGAGCTTGGCGAAGTCGGGGCTGATGAGCGGCGTGGCGCTGTACACCTTGTTCTCGAAGAGTTGTTGCCACTGCCGCACCATGCCGAGGTACCCATTGTTCACGATGGCAACCTTCACGTTACGAACATTCTCTTGCACGAGCGTCGAGAGCTCCTGGTTCGTCATCTGAAAGCCGCCATCGCCGACGATCGCCCACACGGTCTCGTTAGGCCAGGCGAGCGCCACGCCGAGCGCCGCCGGCAGCGCGAAGCCCATCGTCCCGGCGCCCCCACTCGTTATGTGCGTCCGTGGCCGGTGCCAGTCGATCAGTTGGGCGGCCCACATCTGATGCTGTCCGACGTCGGTGACGACGCGGTAATCGCCGCGGTCGTTGAGCGTCCGGTTCAACTCCGCGTAGACGTCGTGCGGCATGAGTGCCGCGCCCGACGGCCGCACGAGCTCGCGGTGTCGCTGCTGACACTGCAGTTGCTCGAGGCGAATGTGCGCCAGCCATTCGTCACACCGTCGCGGCTGCAGCTCCCGGAGGAGCGCCTGCAGCACGTTCCGGGCATCACCGACGATGGGCACGGCAACGGGCACGTTCTTGCCGATCTCCGACGGATCGATGTCGATGTGAATGACGGTTGCGCGCGGCGCGAACGTCGACGCCTTTCCGGTCACGCGATCGTCGAATCGCCCACCGACGTTGAGGAGTACGTCGCACTCCTGGAGCGCGCGATTCACGTGGACCCAGCCGTGCATCCCCGGCATGCCGAGGCTCAACGGGTGAGTCTCGGGGAACGCGCCCATGCCGTGGAGCGTTGTGATCACAGGAATGCCGGTGCGCTCGGCGAGCGCGAGGAGCTCCGCCGTCGCGCCGGATTGAATGACACCGTTGCCGGCCATGACGAGCGGTCGCTCGGCATCCTTCAGCAGTGCCGCCGCGGCGCGGATCTGACGTGAGTTTCCGGTGTAGGTCGGCCGATAACCGGGCAGATCCAGCTCGACGTCCCAGTTAGGCGTTAGGCGGGCCTGCTGCGCGTCCTTCGTGACATCGATGAGTACGGGGCCGGGGCGCCCGCTCGCGGCGAGGAAGAACGCCTCGCGGAACACGTAGGGCAACTCCTCGGCGTGAGTGACGAGGTAGTTGTGCTTGGTGATCGGGACGGTGATGCCGGTGATGTCGACTTCCTGAAATGCATCCTTGCCCAGTAACGATCGCGGCACCTGTCCGGTGATGGCGACGAGCGGCGTCGAATCCATCCAGGCGTCGGCGAGTGGCGTGACGAGATTCGTGGCCCCCGGGCCGCTCGTCGCGACGCACACACCAACGCGACCGGTCGAACGCGCGTAACCTTCGGCGGCGTGGCCGGCGCCCTGCTCGTGGCGGCAGAGCACATGATGCAGTCGATCCCGACAACCGGCGAGGGCGTGATAGAACGGCATGATCGCTCCGCCGGGAATGCCGAAGATGACGTCCACCCGCTCGCGGATGAGCGCCTCGCACATCACTTGAGCGCCGGTTACTGATGTGCTCATCGGCCGGCTGCGACGGGCGTGAGGCTCGCCGAGTGCGGCAGCGGTGCCAAAGCCGGCATCTCGAGAACCGCGCCGGCGCTCGCATTGGAAACGAGGGCGGCATAGCGCGCGAGCCAACCCCGCAGGTACTTCGGGGCCGGCGGCGTCCATTCGCTGTGCCGCCAGGCGAGCTCGTTAGGCGCCAGCTCGACTTCGAGCGTTCGGCCGGCGAGATCGATCGCGATCGTGTCGCCATCACGGAGCAGTGCAATCGGGCCGCCTTCCGCCGCCTCGGGCGCTACATGCCCGATGCTCAACCCGCGCGAGCCGCCGGAGAAGCGGCCGTCGGTGATGAGCGCGACGCGCGCGCCGAGCGGCATCCCCTTGAGCATGCTCGTGAGCGAGAGCATCTCGCGCATGCCGGGCCCGCCGCGCGGCCCCTCGTAGCGCACGACGACGGCCTCGCCCGGTTGAATGCGGCCTTCGCGAAGCGCATCGATCGCATCCTCCTCGCAATCGAACACGCGCGCCGGTCCCCGGAATGTCATCTCGTGCTGCTCGACGGCGCCCACTTTGATCACGGCACCGTGCGGCGCGAGATTGCCGAAGAGCACCGAGAGCGCCCCACGCGCCGAGTGTGGGTGCGCCAGCGGCCGAATGCATTCGGGGTTGTCATTGGTGACGTCAGCGAGGTTCTCGCCTAACGAACCGCCGGTGACGGTCGGTACGTCGAGATCGAGCGCGCCGGGAAGAGCGGAGAGCTCCTTGAGGATGGCGGGAACGCCGCCGGCCGCGTGAACGTCCTGCATGTGCCATTGCCGGTCGCCGTCCCACGCGGGCGAGATCTTCGCGAGATGGGGCACCCGCTCCGCCACCTCGTTGAAGCGTGAGAGCGGATAGACGAGGCCGGACTCGCGTGCGAGCGCGAGCACGTGCAGCACGGTGTTCGTCGAGCCGCCCATCGCGACGTCGAGGGCGATGGCGTTGTCGATCGATCTCGCGGTCACGATATCGCCGAAGGTGACACCTCTCGCGAACAGGTCCATCAAGGCAACGGCGGCGCGCTGCGCGAGTGCGTGACGTTCCGGCGACGTCGCGAGGATCGTCCCATTCCCCGGCAGCGCGATACCGAGTGCCTCACAGAGACAGTTCATCGAGTTGGCGGTGAACATGCCGCTGCAGCTGCCGCACGTCGGGCACCCCGCGGTCTCGAGCTCGGTGAGCCGCGCGTCGTCGATCGTTCCGGCGAGGCGCGCGCCGACGCCCTCGAACACCGTGATGAGATCGATCTTGCCGCCGCTGCGATCGATGCCGGCCTGCATCGGTCCGCCGGAGACGAAGATGGTTGGGAGATTCACGCGCGCGGCGCCCATGAGCATTCCTGGAACGATCTTGTCGCAGTTCGGAATGCAGATCATCGCGTCGAAGCAATGCGCCCGCGCCATGGTCTCGACGGCGTCGGCGATGAGCTCGCGCGAGGGCAACGAGTAGCGCATGCCCTCGTGTCCCATGATGATGCCGTCGTCGACGCCGATCGTGTTGAACTCGAACGGCACACCGCCAGCCGCGCGGATCGCCTCCTTGACGACGCGCCCGAACTCCTGCAAGTGGACATGACCGGGAACGATGTCCAGGTAGGAGTTGCAGACGGCGACGAACGGCTTGTCGAAATCGTTAGGCGACCGGATCTGACCGGTTGCGCGCAGGAGGCTGCGGTGGGGCGCGCGCTCGAAGCCGCGCTTGATCGTGTCAGACCGCATACAAAACCTCCATGCGCGAAAAGGCCCCTTCAGTGCGAAGGGGCCTTCAGTCAAACGCCCCTCCCGATGCGGGAGGGGCGTGTCGTTCTACCGTGTTGCCCGATCCTCCCAGCCGCTATGGTCCCGCGCTAATAAGCGCGAGTACCTGAAGCAGACCGAGTCGGAGCGAGCGAGGCGACATGATTAGATGCTGAATTCGCGATCGGTGATGGTGTCGAAACGCAACCTATGCCGATTCTGACATTTGTCAACACGCGCCTTGACAGCCGCGGCGAGTGCGCTTTAGGTTCGCGTTCATGCATCGCGCCAACCTTCTCCTCCTTAGCAGCGCTCTCGGCCTTCTTGGTCGGGGGCTTCTGTGCATGGGAGGGAAGGAGCGCACCGAGTAGCGGCGCGCTGACGCGATGAGCGGCCCCTCCCATCCACGCGATGGGAGGGGCCGCTTCCGTTTGCGCCCTGCCATCGGTGGCCATCGAGGAGCCAATCGTTCACGAGCGCGCACGCGACGCGGACTTTCGCCACCACTCTCACCGTCGCCTGTGCAACCATGTCTCGACCAGCCTCCGGTAACGATTACGTGACAGTAGCACGTGACCCGACGCGCGTTCTCATCTTCGACACGACGTTGCGAGACGGCGAACAAGCGCCGGGTTGCAGCATGTCGTTGGCGGAGAAGGTGGCCGTTGCCGAGCAGCTCGTTCGACTCGGCGTCGACATCATCGAGGCCGGATTCCCGGCTGCCTCACCAGGCGAGGAAGATGCCGTCGCCGCCGTCGCGGAGCGGATCGCGAGTGCAGAAACGTCGCCGATCGTCTGCGGCCTCGCGCGCGCGAAACCTGCCGACATCGAGACGTGCGCACGCGCCATCGGCGCGGCGCCGCGCCGCCGAATCCACACGTTCCTCGCGACGTCCGATTTGCACCTCGCGCGCAAGCTGCACATGACTCGACGCGAGGTGCTTGACCAGGTTGGCGATGCGGTAGCGTACGCGCGATCCTTCGTCGACGACATCGAGTTCTCGCCCGAAGACGCGTCGCGCTCCGACCCCGAGTTCCTCGGCGAGGTGCTCGAGGTCGCGATCGCGGCCGGCGCGACGACGCTCAACATTCCCGACACCGTGGGCTACGCCACGCCTGACGAGTACCGTGACCTGATCCGCGATGTCTGCGCGCTCGCTGCCAGAGAGCCGGCCGTCGTCGTCTCGACGCACTGTCACGACGACCTCGGGCTCGCCGTTGCGAATTCGCTCGCCGGCATACGCGCTGGAGCGCGACAGGTCGAGTGCACCGTCAACGGCATCGGCGAGCGGGCTGGCAACGCCGCGCTCGAGGAAGTGGTGATGGCGCTGCACACGCGCGCGGCATTTTACGAAACGCACACGGCCGTGGACACGCGGGAGATCGCGCGCGCCTCGCGGCTTGTTTCCGAATGCACGGGCGTCCACGTGCCCTTGAACAAAGCGATCGTCGGCGCCAACGCGTTTGCACACGAGGCGGGGATCCATCAGGACGGCGTGCTCAAGGATCGTCAGACATATGAGATCATGACGGCGCACTCTGTCGGCCAGGAGGGCAGCGCGCTCATCCTCGGCAAGCACTGCGGTCGCAGCGCTGTTCGCAAACGGCTCGAGGAGCTTGGCGTGTCCGTCGACGAGGCTCGTTTCATTGGCATCTTCGAACGGCTCAAATCACTTGCCGATCGACAGAAGCGCATCACCGATCGCGATCTCATCGCCCTCGCGACGTCGTTCGCGACGATGGCCCAGCCGACGGAGGTCGCGTGAGCGCGCCGCGAACGCTCCTCGACAAGGTCTGGGATGCGCACGTCGTGCGCGTCCCCGCGGCGTCCACGCCGGCGATCCTCTACGTCGACCTTCATCTCGTCCACGAGGTGACGTCGGCGCAAGCATTCACCGAGCTTCGTCAACGCCGACTGCGTGTGCGTCGTCCCGGCAACACCGTGGCGACGATGGACCATTCCACGCCCACGGCGTTCGGCCCCCCCGGAGCGCGCACGCTCGCCGTCCTCACGGGACTCGATGGGCAAGCGCGGACTCAGCTCGAGCAGCTC
Source organism: Gemmatimonadaceae bacterium (assembly GCA_036496605.1). Lineage (NCBI taxonomy): Bacteria > Pseudomonadati > Gemmatimonadota > Gemmatimonadia > Gemmatimonadales > Gemmatimonadaceae > Gemmatimonadaceae bacterium. The sequence continues at coordinate 19,550 of DASXKV010000038.1, forward strand.
GAGCAGAACTGCACCGAATTCGGCATTCCACTGTACGCGTTAGGCGACGCACGACGGGGAATCGTCCACGTCATTGGCCCGGAGCTCGGCCTCACACAGCCCGGAATGACGGTCGTGTGCGGCGACAGTCACACGAGTACGCACGGCGCGTTTGGCGCGCTCGCCTTTGGCATCGGCACGTCGCAGGTGGCGCATGTCCTCGCGACCCAGTGCCTCCTGCAGACAAAGCCGAAACGACTCGAGGTGCGGCTCGACGGGCGACTCGCGCCCGGCGTGACGGCGAAAGACGTCATTCTCGCCATCATCGCGCGACTCGGTGTCGGTGGCGGGACGGGTCATGTCATCGAATACCGGGGCGATACGATCGGCGCGCTCTCGATGGAAGAGCGGATGACGATCTGCAACATGTCGATCGAGGCGGGCGCGCGCGCCGGCATGATCGCGCCGGACGACACGACCTTCGAGTATCTGGTGGGTCGACCCCGGGCACCGCAGGGCGCGGCCTGGGATCGTGCGCTCGCGGTATGGCGCGCGCTCCGCAGCGACGACGACGCAACCTTTGACGCAAGCCTAACGATCGACGCATCCTCGCTCGCGCCGATGATCACGTACGGGACGAATCCCGGCACCGGCGTCCCAATCACCCAACTTGTCCCCGATCCCGATCGACTATCCGCCGGTGACGACCGCGAGAGCGTGCGTCATGCCCTCGACTACATGCGACTCACACCCGGCCAACCGCTCATCGGGACGCCTGTCGACGTCGTCTTCATTGGAAGCTGCACGAACTCACGACTCTCCGATCTGCGCGCGGCGGCGTCGATTCTCCGCGGACGCCGCGTCGCACCGGGTGTCCGCGTGCTCGTCGTGCCCGGCTCGGAAGCGGTGAAGCGCGCGGCGGAAACGGAGCGCCTCGACCGCATCTTCATCGAGGCGGGCGCTGAGTGGCGCGAGGCCGGTTGCTCGATGTGCATTGCCATGAATGGTGACTCTCTGCGCCCCGGCCAGCTCGCCGTCTCGACGAGCAATCGCAACTTCGAAGGACGCCAAGGCACCGGAGGTCGCACGCTGCTCGCGAGTCCATTGACCGCGGCCGCATCGGCGGTCGCCGGCGCGGTTGCCGATCCACGTCCGCTGTTCTTGGAGAGCCTTCGCTGATGCCAACACGCCCGTTCGAAGCATTCACGTCGACATATGTCGTGTTGCCGGTCGACAACGTCGACACCGATCAGATCATTCCCGCGCGCTTTCTCAAGACGATCGAGCGCACCGGCCTCGGTGACGCCGCGTTCTACGACTGGCGCCGTCACGCCGACGGGACGCCTAACGCGGCATTTCCCCTGAACCAGCCGGGGGCCGCGGAGGCGCGAGTGCTCGTCGCCGGCCGCAACTTCGGTTGCGGCTCTTCGCGCGAGCACGCCGTGTGGGCGCTCCTCGGCGTTGGCTTCCGTGCCGTCGTGAGCACCGAGTTCGCCGACATCTTTCGCGGCAATGCGCTCGCGAACGGGCTGTTGCCGATCCAGGTCCACGCATCCGTCATCGAGCGACTCGCCACCGCTGCACGCGAAGGCTCGCCGAAGGTGCGCGTCGATCTCGAGTCGCAAACGCTCATCATGCCGGACGGCGAGGCGGTACAATTCCCGATCGCGTCCTTCGCGAGGCATTGCGTGCTGCATGGCATCGACGAGCTCGATGTTCTGCTCGACGCCACGGAGGATGTGAGCGTGTTTGAATCTTGTCATTCTCCCCGTGTCTCGACCAAGGATCGGGACGTGGGCGCGAGAGCGCCCATCGATGCGGACGTGGGCGTATGAGCGCCGCGCGAGAGTCGATCACGGCGACGATCGTCACGCTGCCCGGCGACGGCGTCGGTCCCGAGGTTGTCGCCGCCGCGCAGATGGTCCTCGACGCGGTGGCGTCGTGCTACACGCACACCTTCATTGTCCGCGAGGCGTTGATCGGCGGCGTCGCGATCGATACGGTAGGCGAACCGTTGCCGAGCGAAACGCTCGACTTCTGTCGTGCGGCTGACGCCGTTCTCCTCGGCGCTGTCGGTGGCCCGCGCTGGGACGCGGCCGGGGCACGCGTGCGACCCGAGCAGGGATTGTTGGCCATCCGACGCGCGCTCGGACTCTATGCCAACCTGCGACCCGTCGTGCCGTATGCGTCGCTCGCGGGAATGTCTCCGTTTCGTCCGGAGCACCTGACGAGCGTCGACATTCTCGTCGTCCGCGAGCTCACCGGCGGTATCTATTTCGGCGAGAAGCGGCTCGAGCGCACGCCCACCGGTGATGGCGAGATCGCGACTGACGTCTGCACGTATACGACTGGCGAGATCGAGCGGATCGTTCGCATCGCCGCCGAGATGGCCCGCGCGCGGCGACGACGTCTCACCTCGGTCGACAAAGCCAACGTGCTCGAGACGTCGCGTCTCTGGCGGAGGACCGTCACTCGCGTCATCGCGGACGAGTTCCCCGACGTTGCGGTCGAGCATATGCTCGTCGACACCTGCGCGATGCGTCTCGTTCAGCGCCCGTCGGACTTCGACGTCATCGTGACGGAGAACATGTTTGGCGACATCCTCACCGACGAGGCGGCGGTCCTGTCCGGATCGATCGGTCTCCTGCCATCGGCATCACTCGGCGCGCCCGACGGTAATGCTCGTCGCGCAGGGCTTTATGAACCAATACATGGCTCGGCGCCGGACATCGCGGGTCGCGGCATCGCGAACCCGATCGGGGCGATCTTGAGCGCGGCGCTGCTTCTTCGCTACTCGCTCGGCCTCGAAGAGGAGGCACGTGCAGTCGAGGCGGCGGTGCGCCTAACGGTCGAGGAAGGCGTTCTCACCCGCGACCTGACCACCGATGCCACGCGCGCCGCGACGACGCGCGCGGTGACCGAGCGGGTCGTCGCCAACGTCGTTCATCGGGCAGCGTCGGCCGGCGCTGCGCAACGCGCTCATTCAGATCGCTCCCCCACTCACGCAGTCAGCCCGGGTACGGATCAGCAGCGGGCAGGCTCGCCAGGTTTGTCACACTCGTCGTGAACAACTCGCTGAGATTCGGCGGATGATAGTCGCCTCGGCGCAAGCGTTTGAGAACTGAGACGTCAATGAGCGCGCCCGTTTGCAATGTGCGACGTCGGCCCAGGCCGATCGCTGGCCGACGGCGCTTCGTCGTCGGATTGTAGACGAGCTTCGGGACGAACTCGGCGATCCACCACGCTCCCTCGAGCGATTCGTGTTGCGGCTCGGCCCATGGCTCAGCGGGTAACGGCGATCGTCCGCGCACGTGCGCAAGGCGATCCTCGTCAACGAGCAAACCGGCAGCGCGAGCCTCGTTGAGCATCCACTCAAAGGTGACCCTCCAGAGACCGCCCTGGTCTTCGGGATATCCTCCTCCGACGTCGCTGTGGACGCCCGCAAACCAGATCTCCTTCGCATCCTGCCCGGGTTGTGGCGCGATCCGGTTCTGACGAAAGAACCAGCGCCGCTCGTCGATCGAGACCGCGTGCCGGACGACGCTGACGTTAGGCAACTTGGCCGTGAAGGGATACGCGGGTGCATTCCACACCCAACCGACCGAAGAGACCGTGTCCCAGACACCGAGAAAGTGAATCGGGAAGCGTGCGTCCTCGCGGCCAGGAATCTGCCGCGCGAACGACTGCCGGAACGAGTTCAGCACGTGCCAGTACTCGTCGGATGAGCTCTGTCGCAGTGAGCCGAACAACCGCGTCACGTAAGGCAGGAGCTGGGTGTTGCCCTTCGGCAAGAGGCCGAGGGCGTAGAGCGCGGCGGCGAGCATGCGCGCCGTGTATGCGCCGCGGCTGAATCCGAAGAGAAAAACGCGATCGCCAGGCTCCCACACCTCCATGAGATGCGCGTACGCCGTGCTGACCTTGTCTTTGATGTCCGTCGCGAAGGCGAGGGCCATCCAGCGTGACACCGTTCGACCGACGCGCGTGAGCACGCCTTGTTCGGGCAACGTGCCAACGCCTGGGTCGTAGTAGCACAGCTGCTGCGCCGGATCTCGCGCTACCAGTTCCGCGATCCGCACGACATTTGTGTTGCAGATGCCGAACTGGTTGTTCGTGCCATCGCAACAGATGATGATGTTCCTCGGCAAGAGTCGGTTACCGTTATTTGAGTATGCCATCGAGATTTACTGGATGGTACGACGTTCGCTCGTTCGTACCAAGCAGAGCGCCATGCTGTCGACGCTTATCCAGTGAATGGCCGCACCGGCTATGCCGATCCGGCCATTCCTGCATACGACTCATGGTGGGAGTAGCAGAGAGAGGTCTTTTACGGAGTTGGAGTGGGCGACGGGCTCGGCGAAGGGGAGGGCGACGGCGAAGGAGACGGCGAAGGCGTGGGATTGGTTTTGTCGTTCCGTCCGACGTTGGAGCCGCAGGAGCAGCCACTTTCGCTGACTTCGCTGACGCTGAGCGAGTACGCCCGCGACGCCAGAGCGGAGGACCGCTGCGGACCGGTTACGTTCGTGCCACTGCAGCCGCTGACGGCGAGGCCGACGACACTGAACAGCACGAGGGCGGGTGACAGGAATGGGCGTGACATGGGAAACCTCCACAAAAAGGCTGCAGGTTGAGAGTCGATCAGGAGATCGTCACCCGTCGGTAAGATGCGGTCACATCTGCGTCCGCCTTCGCCGATTGCGCGCGCGTCGAGCAACTGCAGTCAATTTGCGTTGCGATGGTGCAAAGCGCGATGACGCATGTAGCAGGTTGTTGATGATCTTTGCAACAGTCGGCGTGCAACTAATGTTACAGATCTAGCGCGAGCCGTCGCTCACCATCGCTGCGACATCGCCTCTCCGTGGCAGCGCAGCGGAGGCGAGGTTCGCAATGGCAATCGGACGCAGCGAGAGCCAGGCGTCGCCGTCGTCACGAAGCCGTCCCGGCGTACTGACCTGGGAATAGAGCGAATCAGCCCGAGTGCGCGCCCCGGCGAGCCGTAGTGCATCGGCCTGGAGGAGCGCCAGGGCGCACTCGGAGCGGCCATAGAACGATTGCGCTCGCGTCCGATCCAGTTGACGGATCGCCGAAGCGTAGTCGCCGTGTACGAACGCGTCCGCAGCATCGATAGTAATCTGTGCCAGTACGTGACTGCGCAGATTCCGCCCGGCATCCCGTTCGGCGACGATGGCGCGGAGAGTGGCGAGGCTCTCCTGATCACCGGCGGCCGCGGCCACGAATGCCGCGAGCTCCGCGAGCCGTGCCGTCGCCGGCGGCGACAGATCGGTACTGTCGAGGCGCGTGATCGCCGCGCGGAGGAGCGCGCGGCCACGTTCGGGCGATCCGTTGACTGACGAGAGCTCGTTGCGCGCCTGAAACAACTCGGCGCGAATCGCGAATTGCGCGTGTAACGTCGCTATGACCACCGCGCCGTAATTCGCCGCCTCGCGAACGCGGCCGAGCGAGAGCAGCAGCGCCTGACGCGTTGGTGCGAGCTCCATGTTGGGCCGACCGCGCACGACTGGGGGTGCGATGCTGTCGATGAGGCGTTGCAAGCCGGGCAAGTCGGCCCGCAGGAGGTACTCCGCGATGCGCACCTGCTGCTCGAGATAGGGCCACCGCGCGCCGGCGCCGCGCGCGAGCGCCAGCGCACGCGCCGTATCTCGCAGTGCCAACAGCGCGATCATGCGGTTCCGTATTTGAGGCGCGGCGGTCGAGTCGATACCCAGCGCGCTGTCGGCTGCCGCTGCCGCGTCCTCGAATGCACCGGTCGCCAAGTCCGTCCAGACCGCGCCCTCGTAGCCTAACGACTCTCGCGGATAGGCCGCGCGCAGCGCCCGCCAGTACCCGAGCGCGCTGTCGGGCCGATCGAGGACGACCTGGGCATAGCGCGCACGAACGAGAAGGCGCTCGCGCACCGGAAGCCGCGCGCTCAGACGGTACGCTCGGCCGAGGTGCTCCTCGGCACGATGCTCCTGATCGACGTACCAGAGCAGATCACCAACGAGATAATGCGCGAGCGCGAAATCACTGTCGTGCGCCACGGCCGCTTCGCCGTACGCGATCGCCGCCGGCCGGTCGAGCCGCGCGAGCGCGGCACGGGCGAGCGTGTACGCACGCAGCGCCTCGAGCGAGCTGGTGGTGATGGCCGGTAATGGCACGCCATTGTCCACGCGCGCGCGAGTCGCTCGGCCGCGAAGCTCCGATCCGATCTCGGCGAGCGCACGAACGACATCGTCGTTCGTGCGCGGCCTCGTCGAGAGCACCGCCATGGGAGTCGTCCGAGTCGGATCCAGCAAGCGCGCGACGATCTCGATGCTGCTACCGAGCGTCGCGATTCGACCGACGATCACCAACGAGGCACCATTTCGCAGTGCCACATCGTCGGCCACCGCTTCCGTGAGTGGCACCGTGGGCGGCAGCTTCATGAGACGAAGCGTGCTGGCGACGACACCGTCATCCAGCACGATTACGTCGGGCGTTCGCTCGAGCTCCGCGCGCACCACCTCGCGCGCGGCGAGCGAGAGCAGCGTATCGGGACTCGCGATCTCACCCAACACGACGAGTCGCGCTGTCGCGCGACTTTCGACGCGTAACGCGCGGAGCACCATGCCGCCGCCAAACAAAAGCAGGGAAGCGGCGACGAGCGGCAGGCTGGCACGAAGACTCCGCCGCCAGCGCCTTTCGCGGTCCGGCGGCTCGTTCGGCGGCGCGGATTCGTCTTCGACCACCGCTGGTTTCTTGGCTGCCGGGAGTGCTCTCTCAGGGTTGGCCGGGCGCGCCAGCTCCGCCGCGAGTTGCGTGACTGACGGCTCGGCGTCGACGTCCAACTCTCCGCGGACGACCTGCGCGTAGAGCTGCGCGTGATGGATTGCGGCCGGCCGATCGCCGGCACGCGCGAGCGCATTCATCGCGGCCAAGGCGTGACGCGCGCTCAGCGGATCGAGCGCCGCGACGCGGAGGCGAAGCTCGGCCGCAGCCGAGAAATCGCCGCGATTCGTCGCCGCGACCGCCAGCATTTCTACTGCGTGCACGTGTTTTGTCGCGAGCTCGCGACGACGAGCCTCCGCCCAACGCTCGAACTCGGCCGCGCCCGAAACGAAAAAACCGTCGAGAAATGGCCCGGCGTAAACGGCGACGGCGCGCTCCATCGATCCCACCTGCAACGCGTCCTCGAAGTCGCCAACGTCACTCGTTAGATCATCGTCGAACACAAGATCATCTGCTCCACCGGTGATCACCGACGCCCCGAGGTCACGGCGAAGCTCGTAAACCAATTGGGCGAGCGCATGGCGGCCGCGGTCCTGGTCGCGTTCGGGCCAGAGCAGCCCCAAGAGCCGGTCGCGACTGACGGGCTTCCGCCGCGCAGATGCGAGGAGCACGAGCAGCGCGAGACGACGGCGCTGCGTATTGCGGCCTTTCAACGGAATGCCGTCCCGCTCGAGCGTGACGGCACCGAACGTCCGGAGCCGGATCATCTTCGCCCCTGACTCCTAACTGAGACACAACTGATCGCCTGAGCACAATCATACGCGCCGTTGTCTGTCCCGCAACTCTCTCTCGGGGCGGAGCGGATGTGCCGCAGGTCGTTCAGAGCTCAGCTGGACCGTACTCAGGGACGCCTAACGTGACGGCCGTACGCTGTGCATCGCGCCGGCGCAGCTTCCCTGCGTCGAAAGACCAACGGCCTGTCGCAGTACGACGAGTGCGTCGCCTGCATCGAGACCGCCGTTGCAGTTCGCGTCGCCGGCCGGAAGCACCTGCACCAGCGTGCCGAGGACGGTTTTGCCGACATCGAGGTTCGCCAGGGCTTCGGCGACGAGGAGCGCATCGTTCGCATCGACGACGCCATCGAGATTCAGGTCACCGCGCAGCACCGCGACCGGTGCGACGACGGGCGCGACCCAGATCCCGCGGCCATACGTCGCCGCAACGAGTCGCTGGTTCATCTTATCGTAGACGAGATCGTTTACTTCCACGTTAGGCAAGCCGCCCGCAGCCGTCTGCCAGGACGTTCCAGCATCGCTGCTCAACCAGACACCGACATCCGTGCCCACCGCAATCGCGCTTGCGGAGCCCACGAAGGTGATCGCGTTCGCCGGCACATCTGGCAGCGCGCTCCCGCCGGTCCCACTGATCGCCGACCACGTCATGCCCGCATCGTGGGATTCCCACAGGTGAGGCGTGCCAAATCCGCCGACGGCCGCCACCAGATGCGCTGCATCTGCAGGATCCAGCGCGAGGCCGTTGACGAAACGATCTGGAAGTCCGGATCCGCCCGCCGCGAACGTGACGCCGCCATCGACGCTCAAGCGTACGAGTCCATCGCTCGTGCCGACATATATGGTATCCGGGTCCGTGCGCGCGATCGCGATGCGGGTGATGGCGCCCGCTCCCTTGGTGAGATCCGAGCTCGCTGACACCTGCTGCCAGGTGTACTCATCGGTCGTTCGATACAGACGCTGCGTGCCGAAGTAGAGTGTACTGGAAATGAGAGGGTGCATAACGAGCGGTGGAAGATACAGGGCACGGTCGCTCGGGTCGACACCATCGTTCACGGAACGAATGACACCGTTCCCGAAGCGAGCAATGCCCGGACCGGGAGCGAAACCATTCCATTGTGCCTCCAACCAGAGCACATCCCCTGCGGCGCTGAACGCCGTGTACCCTCCATCGCCTGACCACAGCCCGTCCCAGTTCGGCAGGCCGTTGGATTCGATGACGCCGTTGTCCTGCGTCCCACCAACCAGATATGCATTCAGATTCGGACTGATCGATACGCCGGGATAGAACATCGTGATCTCCAGTCCGGCGCTCCGACTCACCCAGCTGTCGCCGCCATCAGTCGAAATGAACACGCCTCCATCGGATGCGCCGACCAGGCGCGAGTGGTCCGTGGGATCGATCCTGACGGCGTGCCAATCGACGTGCACCTCGGCTCCGATTCGGCTGAAGCTCGCGCCGCCATCGGTCGAGCGAAACAGCCGCTCACCGCCAAGGTAGATTCGATTTGCATCCGTCGGGTCGACGGTTATCAGCAGGTCGTAGCCAGTCTGTTTTCCGATGTCGCCGCGCGGATCATCCGTGCGCAACCCCGCTGCGACGAGCTTCGTCCACTGTCCGTTTGCATCGTTCCACCTCCACAGCCCCTCGAACTCGCCGATGCTGCCGTCGTAATTGCCGACGGCGACCCACACCTGGTCGGGAGCGGCCGCCGACGTCGCCAACTGCACGCGCTCGATGCGGTCGCTCGTTAGGCCGGATGGCAGCGGGAGCAGCGTCCACGTGGCGCCCTTGTCCGCCGAGCGAAGCAACCCACCCTGTGACACGGTGCTCGTGCTCGCTCCGGCGAAGAGGATGTTGGGGTCGCGGGCGCTTGCCACGAGGCTGACTGTCCAACCGGTGTTGCTCAGTGACCAGCTCTGGCCGCTATCCGTCGAGCGAAAGATGCCGGTCGTTGTCGCCACCAACAGGACGGTGCTGCTCGTGGTGCCCGCGGTTGTGGGGTCGACGTACACGGCGCCCGTGGCGGAATAGTAGACGCCGGCATCCGGTCCGAGTTCAGCCGCCCCGAAGAGCTGCCAGCTTCTCCCGCCATCGACGGATCGCAGCATGCCGCAGCCGAACGATTCGTCATTCAACTCGCCCGTTCCCGCGTACACGATGTCGGGATTCCTGGGATCGACGGCGATGCCGCCGATGTTGAGTGAACACTGATCATCCGTGAGTGGTGCCCAGGTGCTTCCGCCGTCGCCGGTCTTCCAGACGCCACCGCCGGCAGAGCCCGCGTAGACCGTGTTGCGATTCGAGGGATCGATCGCCACGTCGGCGACGCGGCCGGCGTCGAGCTGCGGAGCGGAGAGGTAGTAGTTCGTCCGCTGGAGGATGGACCACGGTCCTTCCGAGGTCCACTGGGCGCCCGTGGCCAGCACGTCCGCCGAAATGCGCGGTGCGAGCGTCCGTGATGAGCTGCGCCGGAGTCGCATGATCTCCCGCAAGCCGCTGCTTGGGATTTGTTGATGCGGATAGGCGCGCTGCAGGCGATGATAGCGCCGGCGGGCAGCGACGTCTTCCTCGCGGCGTTGCGCCGCAACGGCGTGGCTGACGACGCCGAGCATCATCGCGAGCATGAATTGACGTGTGAGCGATCGCTGAATCTTCACTGTTATCCTCGCCGTCATCGCACCGTGAACCCGGTGCTCGCACCAGCCGATCGCAGTCGCGAGCGGAGATCCTCGTGTTGCGCGGAGTGAAGCTCACTGAACGACAGCTGCAGCCCATCGAGCGCCGCCGCGCCGCGCGCGGTGCGTACCTGCCACGACAGGCGAAAGAGATCGGCGCTCGCGAGTCCGCCGACGGCAAAGCCGGCGACGCGCACGCTTGGACCGACGGCATTGCTGACGCGCGTGGCCTTGTCGTCGAGCGGGAGCTCGCCGGCAAAGCGAAGCGCGAGCGTGTCGTAGGTCACGCGAGCCGTGTAGCTCGCGACCCGTGGGGTGCCGTTAGGCGCGCCAACCAGCCGCGCTGTGACGCTGACGACCGAACCCATGCGAGGCGCGCTGTCCGAGAGCATGAGAACCACACCGACGTCTCGTCCCGACAACGTCGATTCCGGGAGGGCGCGTCGCTCGGGCTCGAGGCAGGACAGAGCGAGAACGGCCAAGAGTACGGCGCCCAGTCGCATCGGCCGCGCGAGGCGGTGACGAGGCATCATTTGATGACCAGTGGATAATGAGTGGATGTCGTTTGCGAGAGGAGCGACGATTCATCGAGCGCGACGACGTCGAGAGGGACAACGAACAACCCACCGGCGCCGCCAGCCGGGCCGAGGTCGGTGCGCGCGACGAGACGGAATGTGATGAGCTCCTCGCTCCCGCTCAGGCCATTGGCGTATGCGGCCGTGAGCCTAACGATTGAGCTCGTGTAGACCTCCGCGCCGCTGGCCGTGACGCCGGACCCCACGGAGATGGCATCGAGGAAGGTCGCAACACCCGTGGATTTCGGGGTCAGGTCGCCCGACCAGCTGACGAGAATGCTCGCCGCGCCCACGGTCGAAGTGCGGCTGTCCATCACCACGGTGACGGAGATGGTATCGCCCGCATGCCAGTTGGTGCGCGACAGGGTAGTGTAGAGCACCGGCCCGTTAGGCTTCGTGACTTGCACCCAGATCGAATCGGCGACGCCCGCAGTGGCGGTCGCGACGACCCAGGCCGCGCCCTCCGCGACGCCGGTGACCGTTCCGTGTGCGTCGACGCTCGCTACACTTGGCGCACGGGTCGCGTACGTAATCGCCACGCCACTCAGCGCCGCGCCCGTGCTGTCTCGCACCGCCGTTGTCGGAGCGACTGTCGCGTTAGGCGAGAGGAGATAGACCTTTCCCGCCGGCGACTCGTAGGAGATTGACGCTGGAATGGCGAGCGGCGGAGCCACGTTCAGCGCCGCCGACGTCGCCGCGGCGACGGCCGTCGCCGTGAACGTCAACGTCACCGGGCCCGATCCCGTGAGGCTCAGGTCGACGAAAGTCGCGACGCCCGCAACCGCGGTCACTGAGAGCGATCCGGAAAGACTCGCACTGCCGCTGCTCACGGCAGCAGTCACACTTGTCGTCGACGACGTGACGAGGTTGCCCGCCTGGTCTCTCACCTCGACCACGGGTTGTGTCGTGAGAGCTGCTTTCGACACCGCGCCGGCGGGCTGCGTTCGGATCGCGAGCTGCGTCGCCGCGCCGGGCGTCACGGTGACCGTAACGGAAGAGGAGGAAACGCTACCGGCGGATGCGGCAATCCCGGACGTTCCAGTCCGCGCACCAGTGACCCTTCCCGATTGCTCGATGATTCCGACGGTCGGATCCGACGACATCCACGTCACGGTCAGCCCAGGAATCGAGTTTCCGTCGCGGTTGCGGACGTCTGCCGAAAACGACACCGAGCTCCCCGAGGCGATGGTTTGCGACGTGGACGGTGTGATGACGACCGTCGCCGGTGTCGTGTCGGGCGCGGTGCCGTGATCGCCCCCCGAGCCTCCACAACCTCCAACCGCCAGCAGTCCAATGGCGAACAGGCCAATGGGACAACGCGCGCGTGCTGACTGCCTTCGCATGCGCATCTCCACTCGTGTGATCCAACGCGCAGCTCGCCACGAGCGACCCGCGGCCGAGCTGAATCCTGCGACACGAGCATAGGCATCCGGAGTCAGCCGCCGATCAGATCACGATCAGTTGGCGCGTATTAATGAGCGTCATCGTGGCCAGCACTCGGACTCGCGCACCGCGAGGCGGTGTCGCCGAACGACTGTCGGAGCCTCCACTGACGCTCAACTGATTGCCATCTGATCTGCTCGCGCGATGATGTGTGTTGCGTGATGCGCCCGATTAGCACCCTGACCCGCATCGCTACCGCACATACCCATGGCCACTTCCACTAGACGTCAACGATGGCTACGCCTCCCTATGGTTGTGGTGGCACTCGTCGTCGCCGCCAGGCGTCTCACGCGTGCCCAAGGAGGAAATTCCCAATCGGGCAGTAATCCCCCGAACATGGGCTTTTATCACGGCGGCTGGTGTTCGCGAACGGCGGCCGACATCCGCAGTCAATACGACGCGGCTATGCGCGAATACGCCGCCGCGGAAGAGAGGCACGCCGCCGCCGTGAGAGCGAGCGCGGATGCTGCGGCACACCACGATATCGAAAAGGCCGACCAGGCAACGGCAGCGGCGGACGCGGCGCAGGATGAGATGGACGAGCTCCGCAGCCTCATCGCGCAACTGCGACGCGAATGGAGCAACATTCGGGGGTCGTGCGGCCTTCCCAGCGACATCGGCAATCAGGATCCGGGTGCGAGTCCCGCACAGTCCTCGGGCTCGAGTCCGAGCGGCGGCTCCGGAGGAGGCGGCCGTGGGGCATCGGGCGGTGGAGGTGGTGGCGCGGGTAGCGGCTCGTCCGGCAGCAACACCGGATCGGCCGGGGGCGGGAACACTGGCGAGACTTCCGGGACGCTGGAGTACGAGTGGCTCGTCATTCCGCCGCCTAACGGCGCCGCGAACCGCCGCCAAGGATTCGGCGTGCTCCTCGGCCGCCACATCGCCGCACGAAAGAGCCTTCGACTCGCGCTCGACAGCATCGATCATCCCGCGCTCTTGCGCGACAGCGTCGGCGTCGTGAGTTCGCGAACGCTGCAACCCAACCCGGCGCCGGCCGACGCGTCACCCATTCTTCGCACAGGGCTCGAGGCCGTCGGTTTCCTCGAGCGTGAAGTCGCAGATCTGCAGGACTACCGAGTGGACTATGGCCGCTACCTTGGCGCGCTCGACGCGCGCAACACGGCGGCGGCCACGGACCAAGCCAACGCGACGATCGAGTTGATGAAGGACGCGATCAATTCCGCCAACGAGTCCACCGCCCGATTCTCGCTAACGGCAAAGGCGCTCGAGGCGGTGCTGGCGCCGGAGGCGTCCTTGCCGAGTGGAGCTCGCAAGCACTTTCGCCCTTCTATCGCGCCCAGTCTGGAGCAGGAGCTGGAAAGCGCCGGTCTGACGTCGAGCGACGTCGCTCACGTCATCGATGACATGAAGAGCACCAGGCCGGACCAGATCGATGCCAGTCTCGGTCGCTCAGCTCGACAGATCGCCGCGGATTTTCTCGTCGCGAACGCTCTGTCTGCGTCAGGCAAGTGGCCCCGGCCACCCGAGCTGCCCGAGCTCGATGGCGCGTATGCCATGGCGATGGCCGCCGTGGCGCGGCGCGTTCCCGACCACACTGAAGCGGCCGCGACACAGGCCGGAACGTCCGCGGGTGGAGTGTCATCCCATTCGAGCGGCGCGGCGTGGATCGTGGGAGGAGCTGCGGCTCTCCTACTCATCGGCGGTGGAGGATTCTCCTGGGCACGCGCTCGTCGGCGGAGCTCATGATGCCCGGGTTCCCTGAGCGTCGCGCAAACTCGAGCACGAAGGAGGACGCATGATCTTCTTCTCTCATATCTGGGATGGCGTGCTGAAACTCGCCTCGCTCTTCGCCGTGGTAATGCTGCTCATGACGCTGCACATTGAAGACCGCCTCGAGAGCATGGGCGTCTCCTCGAGCACGGCGACCTTCGTTGTGGTCGTGTTACTGATGGCGATCTGGATTCCGCTCTATCGACAGGGTTTGTCGACGCTCGCCGCATGGCTGTATGCAAACGTGAATCTTGGCGCGAGAGTCTCGTTCTCGGAGGCGCGGCAGCTCGCGAGAATCTTTCAGCTCGATCTCTCTCTGAAGTGGGTTCCGCTCAAAGAAGTGCGTCGGCTGCCGAGGCCGCAGCGGCGAGACGCCCTTCTCTCGGCGCTCACCGGCTTGATGCCGCATCGCAAGGCAATGCTGATCTGAACCGCCCTGTCCGAGTCGGGCACGACTAGTCGATTCGTTTCGCGTGGGCGCTCTCGCCGCCCTGGTGCACGATCAGCTCTATCGCCTTGCCGCGGCCATCCGTCACGAACGACACCCGCGCGTCGAACGCTTTCACAAAGAAATCGTGGTCGCCCTCCGGCAGGATCTCGAACGGCGGCTGACCGGCGACCTGCGTGAGGAAACGCTCATTCTCGCGCGTGACGGTCATGACTGCGCCGCCCGGCAGCTGGTAGCGACCGACGTACGCGTCAAAGATCTTCGGATCGATCGCCACTGCCCGATGCTCCTTCGAGGATTCAACCAGCCGTGAGAGAATGTCAACGGCGAGTCGGTCGCCGTTCACCTTCCCGCCCGTCACGTTCCTGAACAGCACGACGCCGACTTCCGCCGGCCGGCTGAAGTACATCGATGCGCCGTAGCCGGCCACGCCGCCGTTATGGCCGGTGAAGGCGAAGGCCTGGCGACGCATGGCCATGAACCCGAGTCCGTAGCCCGATCCCAACTCCGACGACGACGCCACCACGCCGCCGAACGCCGAGTCGAGGCGGGCTGACGGTAGCACGCTCGCGGGGCCGTGACCGAGCTCGAACTCCACGAATCGACTCAGGTCGTCGACCGTAGTGAAGATGGCGCCGTTAGGCACCTTGTATCCGCGCCCCTCGCGTCCCTCCTTCGCCGCCGTCAGGCTGTCGATCGCGCCGCCGCGGCTCACGTCATAGCCTGTCGCAACGTCGGCGGCGATGCTCGGATCGATCTCGAAGCGCGTACGCGTCATCCCGAGCGGCTCGAGTACGTGCGTCCGCTCCCACGTGGTATACGGCACGCCGGCGGCGCGGCCCAGCGCGGCGCCGAGAATGGCGTAGCCAATGTTCGAATAGAGGAAGCGCGTCCCTGGCATGTACGCGTAGCTGGTGTGCGGGAGCGCCGAGATGAGCGTTTCCTCCCACTTCGCGACGGGACCACTCCAGAACGGTCCTTCTTCGCGTGGCTCGCGCGAGAGCCCCGCGGTCATCGTCGCGAGTTGGAGCAGCGTTGGAGGCGAAGCGCCGACGGGCATCCCGCCGACCGTGCGAATCTCAGGGAAGAACTTCTCGACCGGATCGGCGAGGCGGACCTTCCCCGCCTGTTCGAGCTGCATCAGCATGACCGCCGTGAAGGGCTTCGTGATCGATCCGATGCGGTAGACCGTGTTGCGGTCGGCGAGCCTGCGCGTGGCACGATTCGCGAAGCCGTAACTCCTCGTCCACACGAGGTCACCACCGGCGACGACGCCGACGGTGATGCTGCCGACGCTGTCCTTCGCGAACTCCGCCGCGACGAGCGAGTCGATGCCTGGAAGCGCGGGCTCGACACGACGCGCGAGTGCCTGGGCGTCCAGCGTTGCCGCCGCGGCGAGCAGCAGCGGGATGGCGTTCGCGAAGACACGCGCGACGGTTTTCATGTTGGGTCTCCAGTAGTTGTCCATGACGAAGACAACAATGAGGTTCTTCCCTCATCATCACGTCGTATCATACATCGTCATGGCGCGACCAGCAGGGAAGAGCGCGGCGCGTTGCTCGCCCTCGCCGGCGGCATTAGCGTATTTTCGGGACATGCAGCGATCCGAGGAGCCAATGAATCCGAAGAAAGCCAAGCTGCTGGAGACTCTCGAAGAATCAGCGCGTGTCCACAGTGCGTCGCTTCTACGGAGTCTGGATATCGCCGCCCACCCCGAGAAGCACGGATGGCAGCGGAGCATTCTCACGGCCGTGGTCGTCCTTCCGCTCACCGGGCTGAGTGCGATGATTACTGAGGCCAACCGCTTCCTGGTCGCGCAGTCGGATGACGAGGCCTGGGATCGATCATCTCCACCACCGAGTGATGCGCGCGACGGCAGCAACGTTCTTCCTCCGGATTCCTCGGCCTAACGGCGACTGCTCGACACGGAAGTCGCCAGGGACGGCCTCGCGATCAGCGCTTCGGGTGTGGCTTGAGTGCGGTCCTGCCGGCTTTGCGTGCGCGACTACTCGACGCGCAGGGCGCGCGCGGGATCGATGCGCGACGCGCGGCGAGCCGGGACCAGACAAGCGATGAACGACACGGCCGACACCGCGAGCGCGGCCAGCGCGAACGCGACGACGTCGTGCGTCGGGACGCCAACGAGCCAACTGCTCAGGAAGCGACTCGTCGCAAACGCTCCGACCAAACCGCCGGCGACGCCGACGGCCGTCGTGCGAGCTCCCTGGTCGAGCAGCGCGAACACGACCCGTCTCGGGCCTGCGCCGAGTGCGAGACGGATCCCGATCTCCCGCGTTCGGCGTGCGACTACGAACGCGATCGTCCCGTACAACCCGATCGCGCAGAGCAGGAGCGCGAGCACGCCGGCCGCGATGAGAATCTTCTCACCGAGGTGAATCTCCACATAGCTCGCGTCGATCTGCGACGACATCGTCATCACCTCGGCGACCGGGACACCACGGTCGACTTCGACGGCGGCGCGGCGGAGTGTCGAGAGCATGTCGCCTGCGCGTGCGTCGACGCGGACCGCGAAGCGTGCGTCACGCTCCTCACCGAGTGCATTCTGCCAGAAGGGAAAGAAAAGCATGAGCGGTGTCGCGTCGCTGCCCATGTGCACCTGATAGTCGGGGACGACGCCGACCACACGGAACGGCTTGCCCCGCGCGTACACAGTGCGTCCCAGTGACGGATGACCGTGCCAGAGACGCTGCGCGAGCGATTGACTGACGACCGCGACCGGCGGGGCGCCGACGACATCGGAGTTGTCGAATTCGCGGCCGGCGAGAACCGGGATGCGCAGCGTCGCGAAGAAAGCCGGCGACGTGAAATGCGCTTCGACGTGGAGTGACGTGTCGCCGGCGGCGACGCCGACGCCTGCTTCGACGGGCGACTCGCTCCACACGAAGCCAATACCACGCGCGAACGCCACGGCCTTGACTCCGGGCACTGCCGCCAGCCGATCGCTCACGGCGCGAACGTACCGTTGGGCGCGGCCGGGCTCGTAGCGCGCGGCTTCGGGCCGAACGCGAACCAGGACAACGTTGCTCGAGTCGAACTCTTGCGCGTGCAGGAGATGCGCGAAGCTTCGCGTCAGCAGCGCGGCGCCGCACAACAAGGTCGACGTGAGCGCGATCTGTAAGCCGATCAAGCCGTAGCGGGCGCGCGCACGGGGCGATCCGCCGCTCGAGTTCTTCAATACGTCGGCTGCATTGGACCGCGCGGTCGTCAGGGCGGGGAACAGCCCGAACGCGATTGTCGCCAACGCCGAGATTCCGACGGCGAATGCGAAGGTGCGTGAGTCGAACGCGATCGGGAACAGGTTCTCGAATCCTTCGGAGTCCGTCGTGAAGACGCCGGCGAGGACGCGCGCCGTCCAGAGCGAGAGGATCGACCCCACGATTCCGCCGGCGACAGCGATCAACGCGCTCTCACACAGCAGCTGCCTAACGATCCGCCAGCGGCCGGCGCCGAGCGAAAGCCGGAGCGCGATCTCGCGCTCGCGGGAGACGCCGCGGGCCAGCAGCAGACCGCTCAGGTTCGCGAACGCAATCAGGAGAAGAACGCCGGCGATCGCGCCGAGGAGACGGGCGAGCGGCGCGTACTGTCGCTGACGAGCGACGGGCGCGCCCGCTGCACGAGCGACGGTGATGTGGCGAACGCTGTCATCGCCGATCGAAAGATGCGACAACGTCGCGCTGAGAGTGGCCATCGCCGCCCGAACGCGATCGACGCTCACGCCGGGTGCCAGTCGGACGAACGCATCGGCGTCGTCGCACGGAACTGGTGTTCTGCAACCCATGCCGATCGCGCTCATCATCGTCGTCGGCAGCCACACTTGAGTCGGCGGATAACCGAGGCCACTTCCGTCGAAGCCCTCAGGCCCGACACCGATGATGCTGAACGGTTGGCCCGCGATCTCGATGCGTTCGCCGATGACGCGCGGATCCATGCCGAACGCGGAGCGCCACAGGGCGTAGCTGATCACGGCGACCGGTTCGCGCCCGGGCGACGTTGTCTCGTCGGGAGCGAAGAAACGGCCGAGGTGGGGCGCAAGCCCCAGCATCGGGAAGAGCTCGGCCGATGCGTACGAGGTGTAGCGCTGCTGCAAGGCGCCACGCTCGCGGACGAACTTCACCCAGCAACATGCCTCGGCGGCGACGTCGTCGAACAGCTCGCGATGTTGCCGGAGGAGTGCGACACTTGCTGCGCCGACGCTGAGGTGCCGCCCGTTGTTGCCGTCTATATAGATGTGCGCGAGACGGTCGGCCGACGGCGCGTGCAGCGGCCGGAGAAAGAGCGCGTTGGCAAAGGCGAAGGCGGTGACCGACGCGGCAATCGCGAAACCGAGCGTCAGGATGGCGGACGCCGCGAAGAGTGGGCGCGTGCGAAGTGAACGCACGCCGAAGCGCAGGTCGCGCCAGAGATGCTCGAGGCGAGCGCCGGGGATCTCGTCGCTGCCGGCCTCCTGCCAGCTATCCATGCCGCCTAACGAGACGAGCGCGGCGCGGCGAGCATCGTCGGCCGACATGCCCGCGGCAACGTTCTTGGCGGTGGCCATGTCGACGTGGAATTGCAATTCCTCACGAATCTCCCGTCGCTCGCGCGCCCAGCGCAGAAACCCGAACATCCGATCAGCTCTGCGAGAGATTCATGATGAGATCGATCGCGCCCGAGAGTCGTTGCCAGGTTGCGTGCTCCACGCCGAGTTGGCGACGTCCCGCCGCCGTGATGGCATAGATGCGGGCCCGACGATTGTTCTCGGTCGTTTGCCAAGCCGACGTGATCCAACCTTGCCGCTTGAGCCGATAAAGAGCGGGATAGAGCGAACCCTGGTTCACCTGGAGCGCATCCTTGGACCAGTGGTGAATGCGCTCCGTCATGCCCCACCCGTGCATGGGCTCGAGCTGGAGTGCTTTCAGGATGAGCATGTCCAAGGTGCCTTGGAGCATGTCGCCGCGTGCGTCCTTTGATGACACGAAGGGCTTCCTCTCTGCTGTCGAGAGGAACGATCGTCACGCTTCTCTCGATTGTCAAGAGGTACTGTTGTGGGTTGAGGGTAGAGGGTAGAGGGCGCTGCGACTATTCGCCGCGCATGCTCAGCGTGGGATCCACGCTTCCCGCTCGTCGCGCAGGTAACCACGAGGCGACGGCGCTTGCGCCAATGAGCACGATCCCCGCCACAAGGAAAGTCGGCCAATCGATTGGCGACACGCCGAACAACAGCGCGCGGAGCACCTGCGTCACGCCACTTGCGGCGACAAGTCCGATGATCACGCCCACCGCGCATGGAGCAATACCACGCCGCAACGCCTCCCTACGAAGGCGCGATGGTGCGGCACCTAACGCGAGACGGATCCCCAGCTCGCGCCGCCGCAGGCGCACCGCGTAGGCCGTGACACCGTAACTCCCGATCGCCGCCAGGAGAAGCGCGATTGCCGCAAACGCCGACAACACCACCGCGTACAGCCGCGGTTCGGCCACAGCCCGATCGAGCGCCTGGGGCAGTGTTTGCATGCTATAAACCGCCACCGTGGGGTCGAGGGCGTGGAGGAGACGGCGAATCGCGGCCTCTGTCATCGATGGCGTTGCGGTCGTCCGAACGAGAAAGGCAGTCGCCATTGGCATACGCCCGTAGCCAATGTACGCGGTCGGCAGGTGTCGCTCGCGCAGCGAGAACGCAGTGGCGTTGGCGACGACGCCGACGATCTCACCTTCCTCCTTCAATTCGCTGCTCGGCGCCTTGCTCGTGTCGTGGCTCACGCCGAAGGTGACCCAGTGGCCGATCGGATTCTCGTTGGGAAAGTTCGCCCGCGCGAACTCCTCGTCGACGACGATCGCAGGCCGTGGAATCGGATTGACCTCGCTAGGCAGCAGCAGCCGTCCCGCGCGGAGCGGAATCCCCAGCGTTCGAAAGTAGTCCGCGGACACGGGAATCAGTCGCGCTTCGGGCCGTCGATCGTGCGGAACGGGCGGTCGACCACGCACGACCAGCGTCGTCCCCAGGTCGAAGTCGTAATCCGCATCGAGCGGCCGTGACGCCGCCACCGCAACCGACTGCACGCCCGGCAAGGCGTTGAGCCGCTCCAGCACCGTCGCCGCGAACGCGCGGCTCGCCTGGTCCGTCTCGTATTTCTTGCCAAGACGCGCATCGAAGGCCACCACCTGCTCCGCGCTGAAGCCGGGATCGACCATCAGTAGCCGCCAGAAGCTGCGCGCGAGCAGGCCCGCCCCGATCACCATCACCAGCGCCAACGCGGTCTCGGCCACGACAATCGCGCGCCGTGTGCGATCGCCCTCCGTCGTGCTCCGCACGCCGACGCCACTGCGCAGCGCGGTCGCCGCGTCGTGCCGAGCGACGCGAATCGCGGGTGTCGCGGCAAAGAGGAGCGAGGCGAGGAACGTGACGGCCGAGGTGAACGCCAGGACCGTGGCATCGACGTGGACCTGCGTGATCCGCGGCAGCTCGGCCGGCGCGAATCGAACGAACAGGTGCACGGCGCCGTCGGCGAGGGCGACACCGAGCGTCGCGCCGATGAAGGCAATGAGTAGGCTCTCAACCATGATCAGCCTAACGAGCCGCATGCGGTCCGCGCCGAGCGCGCTGCGTACCGCGATCTCGGAGGCGCGTGCATCGATCCGCACGAGCAGGAGATTCGCAATGTTGGCGCACGCGATCAACAGAACGAGGGCGACCGCGCCAAGGATGGCCCATAACGGCGTCGTGACGCCGCCAAGGAGATTGTCACGCAGCGGCGACGCGCGCGGCGTGTAGCCGCGGTCCGCATCGGGATATGTCTCGGCCGATCGTGCGTAGAGTCCGCGCAGCTCAGCCATGGCGCTGGCCATCGAGACGGCGTTTCGAATTCGCGCCAGTGCGTGCAGCATCCTCGCGCCGCGATTTCCAGCGTCGATCTCCCACGGCTCCCAGACCGTCGGCACCCACAGGCTCGGCTTGTTAGGATACTCTAATGCCGCCGGCGCCACTCCAATCACGCGCGCTGGTGCATCGTCGAGCGTGACCGTACGACCGATGATGCCTGGATCGCCACCGAACTCGTTGACCCACGTGCGCTCGGCGAGGACGATTCCGCGGACGCCGTCCTTCGTGGTGTCCGGTGCGCCAAAGAAGCGCCCGCGCAGTGGAACGGTGCCGAGGAGACCAAAGAAATTGCTTCCGACGCGCGCACCGCGCAGGCGGATCGCCGTGCCATCGGCGCGCTCGAGCCGATACGCGCGGCCGCTCTGGATCGGCGCCATACCGACAAAGCTGCGATTCTCGCGTTGCAGATCGATGAAGCCGAGCGGCGAGATCGCGTCCTGGTCTTCCTCCCCATTGCGCGCACTCGTGATCTCGATCAGCTGGTCCGGCGCGGTGAAGGGAAGTGCTTTGAGGATCACTCCATCGACGACGCTGAAGACGGCCGTCGTGGCGCCAATGCCAAGCGCGATCGTGATGATTGCCGTCACCGCAAAGCCAGGCGATCGCAGCAACCCCCGCGCGGCAAATCGCATGTCACCGCCTAACTGCGAGAGCCAGTCCCGCCGGCGCGCCTGGCGCTCGCGTCGCGCGTCGATCGCGGCAAGCTCGTGGCGCGCCTCGGCGACATTACCGAATTCTCGCTCGGCAATACGTGCTGCCTCGCCGCGCGTCGCGCACACGCCCGAGCGCAGCAGCTCCTCGATGCGCGACTCGATGTGAAAGGTGAGCTCGTCGTCGACGGCCGCGATCCGAGACCGATTCGTTTCGATGCGGAAGAGCCGGCGCAGACCTGGAATCATCGACATGGTGGCCTCGCGTTATGCGTGCGACGCTTGCAGGACTTTGAACACCGCCGTCGCGTACTCCGTCCACGTGCCGGTTTGCGCGCGAAGCTGTCGCCGTCCGGCCGACGTGAGCTGATAGTACTTGGCCTTGCGATTGTTGTCGGAGAGTCCCCACTCGCTCTCGACCCACGCGCGCTGCTCGAGTCGGTGGAGGGAGACATAGAGCGCTCTGTCCTCGACGGTGAGCGCATCGTCGCTCGTGTGCTTGATCCAACTCGCGACCGCGTAACCGTGGCGCGGACCCCACGAGAGGGCCTTGAGGACAAGTACGTCGAGTGTGCCCTGGAGGAGCGCGAGATCACCGACCATGATTGTCTTCCCCGGAACATTTCCGGGAAGACTAGGTGGCTCGCCCCTGGAATGTCAAGAAGGGAAGGGGAAACGGAGGCTAAGCCTCTAACCAGTTACGCCGCGAGCGTCAGAGTGCCTTGAGCAATCGATAGGTGAACTCCAGCTGATCGTAGAATCCTTTTACGCTGATGCGTTCATTGAGCCCGTGAGCTCGCGTGTCGGCCGGGATGTTCGGATCGACGAAATATCCTGACACGCCGAACACTGGAAAGCCCGCATTGCGCAGGAAGAGGCCGTCGGTCGCACCAGTCTCCATCTCGGGAATGACCGGGAGCGGCCCCCAGATCGACGCCGTCACCGAACGAATCACCTCTTCCACCGCCGGCGGCATCGGTGATGGAGGACTCGGTACGGCGGTGTCCGCGCGCGCAATCGCCACCGCGGTGTCGGCGACGACGGTGTTGAGTGTACGCTCAACATTAGAGGCGTCCACTCCCGGGAAGATCCGGCAGTTCACGGTTGCGCTTGCGCGCTGGGGAAGCGCGTTGACGGCATGCCCACCCTCGAGCATCGTTGCGACGCACGTCGTGCGAAGCTGCGCATTGTAGAATGGCGAACGGCCGGAGAGGTGAGCTGCGGCGGCGCTATCGGGAGCTGCACCAGTGCTCACGGCGCGGAGCTCGGCTGAGAGCGCGCCAGTCTGGAGCGCGGCCGTGCGCGCAAAATAGGCACGCGTGATCGCATCGGTCTGTGGTGGAAAGTCGTAGGCGCCGAGTCGATCGAGCGCGTGCGCGAGGCGATAGATGGCGTTGTCTTTCTCCGGCAACGAACTATGGCCACCGGGATTGCGAACCGTTAGGCGGTACGTCTGAAACACCTTCTCGGCTGCCTGCACATCCATGGCGACGGGTGTCTCGCCTCGGAGCTCTCCGCCACCAGCGTCGGCATTGAGGACATAGACAGGATCGCCGAGCAGATCACGCCGATGGGCGAGGAGCCACTGTATTCCGTTGTACCCACCGCCACCCTCCTCGCCGGCGGTGAGCGCGAGGATGTAGTCACCGCTTGGAACGTATCCTTCCTGCTTCATCCGCAACAACGCCGCGACCCATGACGCGTCGCCGTTCTTCATGTCGAGCGTGCCGCGACCATAGAAGTGACCGTCGCGCTCGACGAGCTGGAACGGATCGAGCACCCAATCGGCGCGCCTTGCCTCGACGACATCGAGATGGCCGATGAGGAGAACCGGACGTCGCGCGCCGCGACCACGGAAGCGAACGACGAGATTGCGATCCTTCGCGTCGCGCCCGGTGTCAGGGCCGACGATCTGAACGTCGCTCGCTGGAAGCCCGGCCGCGCGAAAGCGTGCGGCGAGCAGCTCAGCGGCTTTCGTGGTGCTCCCGACGGAATATGTCGTATTCGTCTCGACGAGCTCGCGGAGCAGGCTTCGGCCGAGCGTCTGATATGGCGTGAGCGGCGACTGTGCATGGAGGAGAGACGCGACGCCGGTTGCCGCCAGGAGCGGGAGCATCAATCGGGAATAATTCATCGATACTATGTAGCGATGCGCTTCCAATGAGGCCAGGTCTGGCCATTGTGAGAAGCTCCCGTGGGACACATTATTTGGCTGAGCATCAGCACTCAACCGCCCTCATTCAACGATGAAGGCCTAACGAGTCACAGCTGGGCACAGACAACCATGAACCCTCGCGTGCCAGGGCTTGTCGCCCTCGTCGTCGGCTTCGTTCTCATCGCTCACGCCGTGCTCGCCTTCACGAAGCACCGTTGGGTGACTGGCCTCGTCGAACTTATCGCGGCCGGTGTGCTTCTCTGGCACTGGTGGCTCCGCGGAAGCACCGTCTCGCTACCGGGACCCGCGCAAAGCAGGGGAGCGTCAGAGTGACGTAGCGGGCTGCTCCAGCCTGTACGAACGTGCTCATCGTCAGGTCAGCCAAGAGCACTTGCCTTCATCTTCTTCTGTAGAGGCATCGTCATGTACGATGAGACAGCGCTCGCGAGCCAGATCGCGGCGA
Organism: Gemmatimonadaceae bacterium; assembly: GCA_036496605.1. Lineage (NCBI taxonomy): Bacteria > Pseudomonadati > Gemmatimonadota > Gemmatimonadia > Gemmatimonadales > Gemmatimonadaceae > Gemmatimonadaceae bacterium. The sequence goes on from DASXKV010000038.1 coordinate 44,049, forward strand.
CGTTACTTGCCGCCTCACCTGGCTCGACGGGCTCGGATTCTTACGTCCAGGCAGCGGTGAAATCGGCGTTCCGTATCATCGACGTCGTGCGTGAGCAACAAAGGCAGCGACAGCCCGCGGCAGAGGCTGCGGACAAATAGAATGCGCGCAGACATCGTGATCTCGGTCGGCGACGACCTGCAATTCATCGCCTGCACGGAGGATGAGCATTGTCCGCGCACGTGCGACATGTTCGTGAACGCTCTACCGTTCACCGCGCGGCTCATCCAGGCGCGATGGAGCGGCGAAGCGGCTTGGGTGCCACTGAGAGGAAGTGCGCTCGACGGCGCCGTGACCTGGTTCGAGAATCCGACCAGTCATCCGGCACCCGGTCAGCTCTTATTGTACCCCGGTGGACTGAGTGAGCCAGAGCTGCTCGTCCCGTATGGACCAACGACGTTCGCGAGCAAAGTCGGTCAACTCGCCGGCAGTCACTTTCTCACCATCATTCGCGGTCAGGAGCAGCTGAGCGCGCTCGGTCGCCGAGTGCTCTGGGAAGGAGCGCAGGAGATTCGCATGAGCCGGGCGCTCGATCACGCGCGTTAGGCATCGTTCGCCTCAGCACCCTTGTCGGCGTTTCCCCTTCCGTGACCGTCATACGCCCCACAGCATTTCCGCCGAATACCTGACAGAATTTGCGTCGGTGCCCACCTAGTTTGATGTCGTCGGACCTGCTAACTGCCGTAGTCGTGATCCACCAGAAAGATTTGGGCGACATCCATGACGGCGCTCCACGAACGCTGCCGCGGCGATCTCGCGCTGATCGGGCAAGGGCGAAGCGAAGTGGGCCTCGCAAGCCTGCTGCAGATAACGCTCTCGAAGTTGCGCCTGTTCACGGGAGAGCCGCAGTCTGCACCGTCGGGGTTCTTCGACACGCTCGCCGAGATCTGCCTCCTTCGCCACAATGCGATTGCCTTCTCGGAAGGGCCGCAGTCGTTCATGCCCACCGCTGAGTCGGCGCATTTTCTCGAATCGAGCAAGTTGTACGCGGAGGAAGCGGCCCGACTGATCGCTGTCGCGTGGACCGCCATGCGAGAGTCCTTACCAAAGCAGATGCCGAAGCGAGCACTGTATCGGCGTCTCAACGCCTGGCTCGCAACCAATCCCTGCGAGTGGAGAAATCCGGCACGGAGTCTCGAGGAAGTCGCTGCTCTCTGTGGCAAACCGGTCGATCAAGTCCTTCGGGACATCGGCTTCACAATCGATGACAGCAGCAGCTAACTCTGCCCTGGCAGGCGCGCGATTATTTGCTACAATCAGCCGCACACCAGCAGCGGGGAACACGTGCGCAGATCGTCATCGCTTTCCATAGCGCTACTCTTCGCGTCGACCGCAGGGGCGCAGTCACCCGTAGCGCCAGGCCGGCCGTCGGTCCACTGGGAGGAGCTGACTGCAGCCGACTTCCGTGATGCCATCGGGCGTGCGCAGGGCACGTGCTTGCTCCCGTTCGGCATCCTGGAGAAGCATGGGCCACACCTCCCGCTCGGGAACGACCTGCTCAACGTGCGTTACGCAGCGCTCAACGCCGCCCAGCAGGAATACGCCGTGGTGTTTCCCGAGTACTACTTCGGCCAGATCTTCGAGGCGAAGCATGAGCCCGGAACCATCGCGTACAGCCGCGGACTGCAGCTGCAGCTGCTCCAGGAGACGACGGACGAGATGGCCCGCAATGGCTGCAAGAAGATCATCATCGTGAATGGCCATGGTGGCAACAACAGCCTGCTGCCTTATTTCGCGCAGACGCAACTCGAGGCGCCGCACGATTACGTCGTGTACGTGCAGGGGCTCGCGCGCAGCGGACCGGGTGAACCGAAGCACCGGTCGAATCCGGCGACGGACATGCACGCCGGTGAGAGCGAGACATCGATGAGCATGATCGCGCGGCCCGATCTCGTGCACCTCGATCGCGCGGCGCAGGAATCGGGTGCCGATCAGGGGCGCGTGAGGCTACCGGACGGCCTGTACACCGGCATCTGGTGGTACGCGCGCTTCCCGAACCACTACGCCGGTGAAGGCGCGGCCGCGTCGCGCGAGCTCGGCGAGTTCGAGATGAAGACGTGGATCAATGCGATTGTGCAGTCGATCCGCGCCGTCAAGGCGGACCAGGAAAGTCTGCGGCTTCAGAACGAGTTCTTCGAGCGCAGCAAGCACCCGCTGGACACCCGGCAATAGTTCTACTTCTTCTCATCAAAGCTTTCGAGTCGCCAACCGTTGTCATCGCGTCGAAAGTGTCCGGTCAGGGTCGTCGTGAAGAGGCGCTCCGTTGCGTCGGACCACTTCGGCCGATGAAGAAGCTCGCCGAGCGCGGTGCGTTCCTGTGTGATCTCGAAGTCGGCAACGGCTGAATCCTTGCCATTCGAGTCTTCAGGAATCCCGACGACGTCGGCCTTTGTGTGAGCAGTCTCCACCATCCAGTAACTCGTCCACGGACTCTTGCTCGCATCCTCGGCTTCGTGGAACGCCGCCTTGTCTGCTTTCCGCGTGAGGACGGCGCGGCAGTGTTTCTTCTGCCGCGGGTCGGATGGTGCATCTACATCGGCAAGGTCCATCCAGCCGGCACTCGACAACAGAATCCACGCGGAATCGCCAGCCATTTCCGCGGTGGCAGGATCGTCGCTGTAGATCGCTCGGCAATCCGCTAGAGTTTCATGGGCTACGCGTTCACTGTCCGGCACGAGCAAGCGGTGAATCGTCTCGTGGCGTTGAATTGCCGTAAGTGCATCCTCTTGCGTCAAAGGATGCTGACACGCTGCGGAAACGAGGGCAGCGAGAAGAATGAGGTAGCGGGTATGCCGAACTCTCATATCAAAGGCCGATGAACGAGGCGACAGTAATACAGGCAGGGACATTTGCCTCAAGGACGCTCGATCGAGCGGTCCGGTAATCGGCGCAGCGGGCGGGAACGTCTTGTGGTTACGTTACCGAGTGGGTTCCGTCGGCAGCGCGTCGTGAAGCGACGTGCGCCCGGACGACAACTTCGGGAATGAAGCTCCGTCTCGGGATGGCACGCTGAGTACCGCTCATTCAGACTCGCCGGGTCGTTGGGTCTCACGAAAATAATCAACGCCAGGCTCGCCACAGGTGAGGACTCAACGCGTGTCCTCACTGCGAATCGGGTAGATCGTCTGGACAGCATCTGCCGGTGATTCGCAGCCAATGGAGGTAGATGAGCCGCGACGCCGGGTGCCGATCAAATGTTTGGTCGTTAGGCAGCGCGAAGCAACGCCGCGGAGCCGAGTATGCTGATGGCCAGAAGCGAGGGAGCGACGCGCATCTGGCGCTCCCAAGGGTCCCAACGGTTGTGTTCGAACAAACCCGGTCTTCCTGCGCGACGACCCCGTGACGTATCTTGACCCACACGGGATCGACGCGTTCAAAGACTCCGGCCCGGCCGTACGCGGCCACTGAAGGTGTAGTAATGAGGTTTCCCCTCGCGTTTGCTTTCGCTGGTCTTGTGGTGCTCGTCGCCGCGCGAGCCGACGCACAGACCACAACTGCGACGGCCGCAGATACCGTGCAACGCAGCGATTCGACGCCGAGCACTCGCTATCGATACGAATCCTTCGCGAGCTTCGCGAAGCACACCTTTGGACCGATGCCGCTTCTGCGCGCGACGGCGTTCGCGGGCTTCGATCAGTGGCGTCGGCAGCCGGTTCACTGGACGCAGACGAGTCGTGGATTCCGCGACCGGCTGGACAGTCGGCTTGGCGGCGAGGTGCTCGGTCACTCTATTCAATTCGCGTTCGAACGTGCGGCCCACGAGCAGCCGGAGAAGTTTCACGCGTGCCAGTGCGAGGGCCTCGAGCCGCGCACGTTGCATGCGCTCCTCACGCCGCTCCGCGTCGAGACGCCTAACGGTCCACGACTCTCGGCGATTGCGCCCTTCGGTGTCGTCGTCGGCGCGCTTGCGGTGACGTCCGTGCATCCTGGCGGCTTTTCGCTGTCGCGTGGTTTGGAGGGTGCAGCGGGCGGTGTCGCGTCGGCAGCGCTCACGTCGGTCGTGCGCGAGCTCTGGCCATGGCACTGGCGGCCGCCGGGACTGTAGACGTTAGGCGCGCGCGCTGACGTCAACCGTTCCCGGCGCCACGAATCGACGGAGCTAGAATCACCATGTGCTCGGTCAGCCATTAGAGACTTTGTGACAACACAATCGAGTCGAATTGTCTTTCTGGTCATCCTCGTGTGATGCGAGTCATGGGAGACGGCGGTTACGCTCCGACGTCATGAGTTGTCGAGTCTAGTAGTAACACTCGCATCTCATCAATCAGGAGGGCATCCATGCGCGGCTCATTATTCGTGCTTGCGATGGCGATGTCGCCGTTCGTTACCACGGTGTCGAAGGCACAAGCCCCGGCGTCGACGAGCAGCAGCTCGAGGCCGATGTGTCAGTGGGATCCCGGCAATCCGTCGGCAAATGGCGAGGCGAACCGCACCAAGAAGTGCCCACCCCCGCCGCCTCCCGCCACGGGCAAGGTGACGATCACCGGTATGGTCTTCTTCGACCTGGCGCCTTATGACGGCATCTTCGATCCAGACAATGAGAACGGGATCGCCGGCTGGACGGTCGTGCTTATCGGTCCGACGGGTCAGTTGACGTACAGTACGGCGACGGACCCGAACAACCCCGGCTTCTTCAGTTTTGCCGGCCTGCCCTCGAATGCCACGTACACGTTGTGCGTGCAGCCCGCGCCGGGTTGGACGCAAACGGCACCGATGGGTGGCGCATCGTGCACGAGCAGCGTCGGAAGCAGCTGGGGCTACACCTTCGCCGTTCCTGCTCTTGCGGGGGACGCAGTGGTTTCTGATCAGAATTTCGGATTCTACAGCAACCCAATGCACTAGCCGCTGTCGTTGCCTAACGCGATGGGCTCGGCGCATAACGCCGAGCCCATCGCCCCGTGTAGGGTTAGGATTGGTCCTGTGGTACAGCGACACCTTGGTGCCACCTTACTCCGCCCGCAGAGCCTCGAGCGGGTCGACACGACTCGCTCGCCACGCCGGCAATGCGCTGGCCACTCCCGCGACGACCATCACCAAGAGCGTTACCAGAACGAGCACGGTGGGGTCGCGCGGCGCAACACCGTACAAGAGCGACGCGACGAGACGTCCCCCGGCAATCGCCAGGGCGACTCCAGAGACTACACCCACGATGGTCACGCGAAGGCCGTGCCCAACGACCAGGCGAACGATGTCGCCGAGACTCGCTCCAAGAGCCGCGCGCACACCCATTTCGTGCCGGCGTTGACTGACGTCATGTGAAAGAGTGCTAAAGATCCCGACGGCCGCGACGATGAGCGCCAGCAACCCGAAGATGCTGAACAACGTCGCGCCGAGCTCCCACGGCCGATACTGAGGCGCGAGGACGTTGGCCATTCGGAGCACGCGTGCTTCGCCACCCGGGAAAATCCGCGTGACTTCATTCCGCGCGACAAGTTCCACGCGCGCCGCCTGCTCGGGCGCAACGCGGACGATCACGTAAGCCGGCAAGGCGTCGCCAGTGCGAGGCGCCGAAACGTAGATCTGGCGCACCGGCTGCTCGAGGAGCCCCGCACGGCGTGCGTCGTCCACCACGCCGATAACGGTGACGCAAGGTGCCGACGGTTCGCCAATACGCAAGCACTGGCCGATTGCGTCCTCGTGCGGCCAGGACGAGCGCGCGAGTGTGCGGTTGACGATCGCGACTCCGCCGTTCTGAACGTCGCTCGCCGTTAGGCCGCGCCCGCGGACTAGACCGAGTCCAACCGTTGCGAAGTACTCCGGTGACACGGCCGTAACGTTTGGCACGCCGTCACTCCACTTGGGCAACGTGTCACCGCTCGCGTAGAAAACGGTGTTGAATGCAAAGCCGTACATCGGTGACATATTTGCAAGAGCGACACGCTCGACTCCGGGGACTCGTGCGAGCCGGGCAGCCAACTCCAGAATGCCCGCCTCGCGGGCAGCGTCGTTGGCTTTGCGATCACCGCCATCGAAGTGCACCGACACCGAGACGAGCCGTTGCACATCATATCCGAGATCGAGCGCACGGACGGCATAGAGGCTCTTCACGAACAACACGGCACCGACAAGCAGGACTGTAGAAAGAGCCGCCTGCGTCACGACAAGCATCGTGCGCAACCGCGAGCTCCGTACACTCCCTTCGCGCCCGCCGGACTTGAGTGTTTGGGTAATATCGGTGCGGCTCGCGCGGAGTGCCGCGCCGATCCCAGCGGCGATGCCGGTGACGAGAGTGACCAGCACCGTGAACGCGGCGACGCGCCAATCCAGAACACCGGATGCCCAGTGGATCGACGGGAACAGGAGCCGACGCAGCAATGCCCCGGCCCACCCTGCAATGAGCAATGCCGCCGCACCCGCGGTCATCGCCACCAGAATGCTCTCCGCGAGAAACAACTTCACGATACCGGCTCGCCCGATGCCTAACGCGGAGCGAATGGCGATCTCCCGCCGCCGTTGAATCGATCGGGCCAACAACAGGTTAGCCACGTTCGCGCAGGCGATGAGCAGGACGATCACGGCAACGCCACCCAGCCTGATCGCAATGGAGGCTTCCTGCTCAGGTTCACCGGGACCGCGCGCCGCAACGAGTGGTCCCGCGTGCACGCGCGCGTTGCGGCCTTCGCGAGCGTCAGCAAATCCGTGCTGCGCCGCCACGCTTGCTGCCGCCTCGAGCCGCGCCCCGCTCGTGAGCGACGGGCGTGCCAGAACTTGAAAGCCGTATAGCCAGCGCAACTGGTACCACGGCGGCCCGTTCTCCTGCTGCCCCATTGGAGACAGCTCGGCGAGCATGCCCAACGGCACCCAGACGTCAGTCGCGTCGAGGTCCGTGCCGTTGAAATCGCGCGGCGCCACGCCGATCACCGTGAGCTGATGCTTGTTGACGACGATCTTCTGGCCAATCGCATCCGCTGGCGATCCGTCGAAGCGGCGACGCCAGAACGCATCGCTCACCACCGCAACTGGCGACGGTACGTCGATGCGGTCCTCGTCTGGAGAGAAGAAACGCCCAAAGGCGGGATGGACACCTAACACGGAGAAGTACTGCGCACCCGCCATCGTCACGACTGTCGACGGCTCCGGGTCAGCGCCGAAACGTTGTCCTTCTTGCTGATACGTGGTGATCGCGGCGACACCATTCAGACCATCACGCATTGCCTTCACGACCGGGATGGAAAAGGGCGCGTTTGGAAACGATCGGCCGCCTCCTTCGCCGCCCTGCCAGTACAGCCTCCTGACCTCCTCCGGATGACTGATGCCAGTCGGCATCTGAACGAACACCCGATCCAGAAGCGAGAAGAGTGTGGCGTTGACGCCGATGCCTAACGCGAGTGTGACGATGATGGTCGCGGCGAGACCGGGCGTGCGACGCAGGCCCCGCACCGCGTACGCAAAGTCCTGTCGCCACTGCTCGAGCCGGCGTGCGCGTGACCGTCCCGCGTGCACACGTCGGTCAATTTCGCGGAGTCCTTCCCGCACGGCGTTTATGTCGCCGAACTCACGGTCGGCGGCGCGCCGAGCATCGTCCTCAGTGAGACCTGTTGCGACGAGTGACTCGATACGCTCCTCGAAGTGAAAGCGCAGCTCGTCATCGAGATCTGCATCGATGTTCGAACGCCAGAAGCGGAGATATCGCCGCCACGTTGCTTCGGCCATCGGTCAAGCCGGTTCTGCGCGTAAGACTTTCGCCACGGCGGCTACGTATTCCTGCCAGTTGGCCGCCTCGCTGCGCAATGCACGGCGCCCAGCTGCCGTTAGGCGATAGAACTTCGCGCGTTTGCCTTTCTCGGAGAGTCCCCACTCGCTCTCGACCCAGCCACGCTCTTCCATTCGATGCAACGCCGTGTACAGCGCACCGTCGATCACGCTGAGGCTTCCGTCGGATGAATCGCGGATGAATCGAGCGACCGCGTATCCATGCTGTGGTTTGCCAGCCAGCGCCCGGAGTACGAGGACGTCGAGGGTACCCTGCAGAAGTTCCAGTGCGTTGGACGGCATGATCCATCATACCCTCAACGTTTGATTGAATCAAGTGTTGAGGCTATTGAGCCCAACCGCGCCGGAACATCGCGGCGGCACCGGCGCCGCCGCGACGTGCAGCGGTCTAGCGGCGGTCGCCGCGCGCCGACTCGCGACTTCGTCCGTTCTTGTCGTGCGATCCGTGCGAGGTATGTGAAGGCCGATGCACCGGCGTCTTCACATCGTGCCTTGCAACGCGCGACGGTGCCTGTTGATGGTCGTTCGCGCGCGTCGGCGCCGGATAAACTCGATGCGTCCAGCCATTATCCGCCGACTTCGCGAGGTGTTTCACCGTCGACAGTGTCGTCGAAACACTGGGCGGATCAATCGTTGCGGCGCTCGCGGTGCGCATCGCTCCAAGCGATGCAATCGTGGCCAGCGCGCCCGCAACAATCATGAGCTTTCTCATATCTCCTCCGAATAGTCCGTGCGGCCGAATCTCTTCAATCATCGTGGCCGCATGAAGTGAGACGCCGGCGACTGGCAAAGGATCCGCGCCCAATCGCCAACAACGCAGGAATGTTACGAATGGCGGTTTATGCGTCCCGAGTGGAGCTCAATGCGCGCCTGCGACAAGAGAGCGGCAGCCGCCGAGCATGCTTCATCGCACGCTGCTCAGGCTGTGATAAGTACACGACGCACGATTGATGCAGCTAACTTGAACACCCGAGGCCATTGTGGAGGAACGCGAGTTATGGCGACGAGGAAAGGGCGCAAGAAAAAAAAGAGGCCGGCGACGGCTCGCTCGGCAGCCGCAGCGAAGACAAGGCGCCGATCGAAGGTGGCCGCGAGCCGTAGTACTCGAGAGCGTATCCGCGATGCAATTCGCATCGTGCCCATTGCGGCGCCGAAGGAGCTCTTTCCCCACGTCGCCAGCGTTCCTGCCGCGCCGCCACCATCGCTCACGTATCGTGGTGGTCCGCTCCTCGCAGCCGTCCAGGTCTTCACGTTGTACGTCGGCAACGCCTGGTCGAGTCCTCAACAAAAAGCGCTCGCCGCGAAGCTCGACGCATTCTTCACGTTCATCCTTACGAGCCAACTGATCGACCAACTCGGCGAGTATGACGTCCCGAATGTCACGATCGAGCACGGCAAGTTTCTCGGCAGTACGACACTCTCGTCGATCGCGCCGCCCGCGAGCGTCACGGACGCGTGGCTTCAGGAAACACTGCAGCAAGCGATCGGCGCGGGAGCGCCGGTTCCACAACCTGGGCCCAACATCCTGTACTTCCTCTATCTTCCACCGGGCATCACGCTCGTGCAGGGCGGTGCGCGCTCGTGCCAGGCGTTCTGCGGGTACCATGACAGCATCGGTACGTCGACGTGTTATGCCGCGATGCCGTATCCGAACTGTGCCGGCTGCCTCGGCAATCTGTCGGCGCTCGATGCACTGACGTCGACAAGCTCCCACGAGCTGTGCGAGGCGATCACCGATCCTGTTCCCGGCACCGGTTGGTACGACGACACAAACGGCGAGATCGGCGATATCTGCGCCTGGCAGACGCGGAAACTCGGCGCCTACACGGTGCAGCTCGAATGGTCGAACGATCAGCAGCGCTGTCTATGAGCCGCTAGTCGCGACGAAGTGCCTCCAGGGGATCGATCGACGCGGCGCGCCGCGCCGGGATCCAGCTCGCGAGCGCCGCAATCGCCAGAAGTGTCAGGCAGGTGCCACCGAGCGCCAGCGGATCCGTCGGACTCACGTCATAGAGAAGCCCGCGCAGGAGGTGCGTGGTCGCGAGCGCGCCGGCCAGCCCGATGCCTACGCCCAACAACCCAAGGCGCAATCCCTGTCTCGAGATCATCCCGCTCACCTCGCGTGGCTCGGCGCCGAGCGCCATCCGCACGCCGATCTCACGCTGACGGAGACTCACCGTGTAAGCCATGACGCCATAGACGCCCAAAGCACCGAGCAACAAGGCGAGCGCACTCGCGAGCGCCAGTAACGAGAGTGTAATACGCGCACGCGCCGTCGCCGCCGCGACGATCTCCGTTAGTGGATGCTCATCATACGTCGGGAGCGACCGGTCGAGTGAATGGACGAGCGTCCTCACCGTAGACGCGACCGTGGCCTCGTGACCTCGCGCATCCACGAAGAGGGCGACATAGCGCGGCGTGCCGGCCATGCCTGAATCGGGCAAAGCGAGCGGATAGTACGCCGCCTCGGAAGCCGGCTTGTCGAGCGCATCGTAATGCACATCGCCTACTTCGCCGACGATGGTGAGCCACGCGCCCGAGATCGCGGGCCGCAATCGTTTGCCAAGCGGACTGCCGTTCGGCCAATACCGCTCGGCGAACGCGTGGCTGACGATCGCCTCACTCGATGGGCGCGCCGGATCGGCCTGGCTGAAGGTTCGCCCCGCAAGCAGCGGAATCTTCATCGTCCTGAAGTAGCCTCCGTCGATCACGAGCGTCGTGTGTACTCGTGGCACCGCGTTCAGGGGCACAGGATGATCCTCGACACTCACGACATTCGTGTTCGCGTCCGGCGTCAATGGCACGAGGTCACTGAGAGAGGCGGAACGGACGCCGGGCAGCGCGCGCAGGCGCTCGAGCAGTTGGTTCTCGAACAGGATCACCGACGCATAGCTTTTGTAGCTCGCCTGCGGAAGGACGATCCGCGCCATGATCACCCCATTGGGGTCGAAGCCGGGGCGCACGTCGCGGAGCCGCGCAAAACTTCGCGCGAGGAGACCGGACGCCGCGACGAGGATCAGTGCGAGCGCGACCTGCGCGACCACGAGTGCGCTGCGAAGGCGTTGGCGCGCGGCACCGGCCATGCCGCCGCGTCCCGCTTCACGCAACACGATCGCGACGGGAATTCGTCGCGCCCGAAGGACGGGCACGAGACTCACGACGACCGCGCAGAAGAAACTCACGCCAAGAGCGAACAACAACACGCGCGCGTCGACGCTCACTTCCTCGAGACGCGGCAACCCCAGCTCGCCACCCGAGACTCTCGCAAAGCGGACACCGATCTCCGCCAACAAAACGCCTAACGCGCCGCCGGCGAAGGCGAGGACGATCGACTCGCTCAAGGGTTGAGTCATCATACCCGCGGTGCCGGAACCGAGCGCGCCGCGCACGGCCAGCTCGTGCTGCCGGCTCTCGCCACGCACCAGGAAGAGGCTCGCCACGTTGGCGCAGGCGATGACCAACACGAGCGAAACGCTTCCCAGGAGGATCCAGAGCAGTCGCGACGCATCACCGACGAGGTAATCGCGCAGCGGCGTGACGACGGGTTCGACGCGCGCAGCTGCCCACATCGCCGGCGGAATGCCGCTGGCGAACTCCTCGAGGATGTGCGGCAGAATGCGTACGAGATCGGCGCGCGCTGTGACCGGTGTTTCGCCAGCGCGCAGTCTTGCGACACTCGAGTAATTGAAGCTCGTCACGGCCGCCGTCGCCGCGTCGAGTGGTACGGGGTACCATATCTCCGGTGCGGAATGGATGAAAACAAAATCGCGCGGCATCACGCCAACGATCTCGCGCGACACGCCGTCGATAAGAATGCGCTTTCCCACTACCGATGGATCACCGCGGAAGAGCCGCGTCCACAGTCGATGCGAGAGCATCGCCACAGGCGGCGCATTGATCCGATCTTCGCCGGCGTGAAAGTCGCGGCCCAACTCCGGCGCAATGCCGAAGACGTCGAAGAGGTTGGCCGTGACCATCGCCGCCGAGACGCGCGACGCCGGTCCCGGGTCGTCGGCCGGCGGTGAGACGTTGACGTCGCGGTCGCGCCATCCCGCGCTTCCTTCAAATGCGGTTGCGTGACGCTGATAGTAGAGCAGCCCGGCGTCGGACTGATCGACGGTTGTCAATCCAGCCACTTGAACGGTGTGCGTGATCTCGACGAGTCGATCCGGCTGGCGGTAGGGCAGGGGCCGCAGCAGGACCCCGTTCACGACGCTGAAGACCGCCGTCGTTGCACCGACGCCAAGTGCCAGGACGACAACCGTTGTGAGGGCGAAGCTCGGCGCACGCCGCAGCCGGCGAAACGCGACACGGAGCTCGGCAAGCCGCAGCGATCCGGAGAGTGCGGACATTAGAGTATCCTCATCATGATCACCGCGGCGTACCAGGCGAGCAACGCTCGCCATACGCTCGGCCGCGCCTTGGGTTATGACGTCGTTGACCGCCGCGAGCCAGAATGCCGTTGCCGACACACCCAACTGCGCGGCGCTCCGACGTTCGTCGCGAAAGGTCTCGATCAGATCCTGCTTGAATGCGCGTCGAAATCGCGCCGGATAGAGATGGAGCAGGGCGCGATAGAATCGCTCGCCGCCGTTGAGGGGCGGCATCCTGAAGTCGGCCATCAGGCGAGCGCGGGACCACCGCGGAGCGCGGCGTGTGCGGCCGCGGCGAGCGTCGCCATGCGGTCGGCTTCTGCCGCGATCGCTCGACGGCCGAGTGACGTGATTCTATAATAGCGGCGCCGTTCGTCGTCGGCGTCGGCCGCGGGGCGCCGCTGCGATTCGACGACGAATCCATCTTCGAGCAGGCGCGCGAGGAGGCGATAGAGCGCGCCGGCCTGGAGCTCGACGCGACCGCTCGAGCGGTCGGCGGCCTCGCGCATGATGGCGTAGCCGTGGCGCTCACCGTGCAACAGGACGAACAGCACGTAGAACACATCGGGCTTGAGCGGGAGGAACTGCTCGGCGCTCCGCGGCGACGAGGTGCTATTCAGGGACATTATAGACACTCTGTCTATAGGTGCCCCGTATGTAGCGCTGGCGGTGCAGGGATGTCAAGCACCACTTTTGCCGAAGCGCGCGAGCTCGAGGCTCGAGAAATGAGCGGTGAGATCCGGCCTACTCCGTGAGGCGCTGCCGGCATCTCACCCACGACGTCGAGCCCAGCTCCGAGCGACGAGACGGCAGCGACGAGTTTCGAGATCGAGCTCCAGATGCGAGATGGCTCGCGGCTCGAGCTCAATCTCGCACCTCGTTGCTGCCTTCTCGTGGCTCGCAGCTGGGCTCGCGGATGGCGGGTGAGATGCCGGCGTGCCACATCGAAAAAGCGGGATCTCATTACTCACGTCTCGCTTCTGAAGCTCGACCTCGAGAATGTGGCGTCGCCGATCGCTCTGTGGCGATGCCTGTACCTATCGAAATGGCGAGTGAAGCTTGCGGCCGGACTAACCGTATGTAACTCAATAGCGGGACTGCCGGGCTCGCGCCCCATACTGGAGTGAACGATGAATGAAGAGATGCTTGTTGACCTTCTGGTTTTTGGTGGACTGATGGCGACGCTCGGGTGCGCGATGAAGCTCCTCCTCATCAGGCTCAATCGCCGCAAATCGCCCTTGCCGGAGAGCAGCGTCGCGACCATCGAGGAGATTGGCCAGCGACTTGCCCGGATGGAGCAGGCGATGGATGCGACGGCGATCGAAGTCGAGCGGATCAGCGAAGCGCAGCGATTCACGACGAAGCTACTGGTCGAGAGAGGTCACCAGGGACCGGGCGACGCCTCTCGCGCCAGAGTCATCACACCGCATTGAGCGGCACATCGAGTACAAGGGAATCCTCCATGTCCGAGCACAGGAATTATTGTGAGTTTACGGACTCCGCTGGCGTCCGGTGGAAGGCATACCGGGTCGAGCCGCAACGGGTGTCAGAAGCGCTGGAGCGGCTTCGCAGCAGTCTGTCGTCGGACCTGAGCGAACGGCGTCAGGCGTGGCTGCTCTTCGAGTCGCCTAACGACAGACGACGTCTGTCGCCCGTTCCCGACGGGTGGGATGAGAATGCCAGCGCCATACAGCTCGAGCAGTGGTGCGGATCGGCGGACCGCATCCCCCCTGCTCCCGAGCGACGCGAGGACGATCGGCGCACTTGATCCGGGGCTGAGAACCGATCTGGACTACTCTTCACCTGTTCGCGCCCAGATCGATTCTACCTACGAGCACACATGTCAGGCCCAACGTCCGATCAGCAATGCTGCGATCGATCACTGAACGCAAAGAGTGGAAATTCTTCAGCATCCTGCCCAAGGCTGATGCTCCACTGGCGACGGTCTGGTGGACGGTGCTCCTGGTGCGCGGCATTCTGCCGGCGGTTTTCGCAATCGTTATGGGAGTGCTCGTCTCCGCCGTGCAGGGCAGGGCTCCGCTCGGCGCACCGCTGACAATCGCCGGGCTCGTATTCGTCCTGCTGCAAATTCTTCCCCCCGTCCATACGGCGGTTGGTTGGAATCTCGGCGATCGCACCGCTGCGTGGCTGTACGATCGGCTCACGGAAGCGTGTGTCCGCCCACCCGGCATCGCGCACCTGGAGGATCCGGAACTCACCAGCGATCTGACCGTGGCGCGCGACTTCGACCTCGGCATGACCGGGCCGCCGCTCAGCATCTCGATGGATTTCATCGCCAGCGGTATGACGGAGATGATCGGTGGTGTCGCATCAGCGGTCATTCTCTTTGGATTTGCCTGGTGGGCGCCTCCAGTGCTCGTCGGCGCGTGGCTCGCCACGCACTGGCTCCTGCGCGAGAGCGCGGTCTGGCACGACCGTAACACGCCCGAAGTGCGTGCCGCGCAGCGCGACGCGGAGTACGCCTACCGGCTCGCGGTCGATCCACCGGCGAGCAAGGAACTGCGGCTCTTCGGGCTCGCGGGTTGGACGCTCGAACGCTTCATTGCTCGCCGCACGACGCTCCACCGGTTGCAATACGAGGCGACGCGCCTCCGCGAACGGTCCGTTGTTTGGAGTCTGCTCATCGTCATCGCCGGCAACATAGCGGTGTTCTGGGCGCTGGCGCACGCGACGGCGATCGGCCACCTAACGACTGGTGCGCTCGTCGTCTACGCGCAATGCGCCGTGGGGGTCTCGCTCATCGCGTTTGGGGGGTTCAGTTGGGCGCTCGACGGCGCGTCGGCACCCATCGCCGCCGTGCTGCGTCTCGAGACGGCGATGGCGCCCAAAGGCGCGCTGGGCTCCGGCAACGGCGACGCACGCGAGCTGCCCGCGCGCGAGATCCGCTTCCGGAACGTGCGCTTTGCTTATCCCGGCCCGGAGGCGAGCGGACCGATCCTCGACGGCTTCGACCTGACGATTCCCGCTGGCTCGTCACTCGCCATCGTTGGTCAGAATGGCGCGGGCAAGACGACCATCGCGAAGTTGCTCTGTCGCTTGTATGACCCGCAGGCCGGGATGATCGAAGTCGACGGCGTCGACATTCGCGAGCTGGATCTCGCGGGCTGGCGTCACATGATCTCGGCGGTGTTTCAAGACTTCATACGCTTCGAGCTGCCGCTGCGCGACAACGTGGCGCCGAACGGCGCGCCGGATGACAGAATCAACGAGGCGTTGGCGTCCGCGGGCGCGACGCCGCTCGCGCGTCTCGACACGGTCCTGTCGCGAGGATACGCGGGCGGCACCGATTTGTCCGGCGGACAATGGCAACGCGTCGCGCTCGCGCGCGCCTTATGTGCCGTGGCCGGCGGCGCGCGGGTCGTCCTTCTCGACGAACCGACGGCACAGCTCGACGTCCGCGGCGAAGCCGAGATCTTCGAGCGCATCCTCGCCGAGACGGCGCACTGTACGACAATTCTCATCTCGCACCGCTTCTCGACGGTGCGCCTCGCGGACCGCATCTGCGTCCTCGAGCACGGCCGGGTCGTCGAGCTTGGATCACACGACGAGCTCATGGCGAGCGGCGGACGCTATCGCACGATGTTCGAATTGCAGGCCAAACGTTTCGGCGAGACACTGGACGAGGAGGGCGTGACGCATGACGTCCTCACCTAAGCAAGACGATCTGCCGCCGACGCTGTCCTCGATCTGGCGGTTATGCCGTCTGGGACTGCGCTTCGAGCCAGGCTTGATGACGACGGCATTCGTGCTGGCGCTTGTCTCCTCGATACCTGACGCGCTCCTTGCCCTGTGGTTCAAGCTGATGGCGGACGCCGTCGTTGCCGGCAACACGTTCAAACTCGGCCTAACGGCGATCGCTCTGGGTGTCTCTGCCGCGGGCACGTGGTTTCTCCGCACCGTCAGCGCGCGTGTGCAGCGGCGCTTCCGCGACAAGGTGACGATCGCGCTCGAGTCACACGTGGCGCGACTGCAGGCGAGCATCGCGTCGATCGCGCATCAGGAAATTCCCGAGTACCTGGACCGTATCGCGATGCTGCGCGACCAGGTCTTCGTCCTCGACCACATGTATCTCGCGCTCTTCTCTACCGCGGGATGGATTCTGCAGTTGGCGGTCACGATCGCCCTCCTCATGTCGGTGCATCCCGCGCTCGCACTGGTCGGCGTATTCGCACTCCCGACAGTATTCACGTCGATGTGGCGTCCGGGCGTCGAGCGTGCGGCGCAGGAACGCGCCGCACCGTTCAATCGGCTCGCGCGCCACCTCTTCACGATCGCGACAACGGCGTCGCCAGCGAAGGAGATTCGCCTAACGGGGATCGGCCCTCGTATTGTGCGCGAGCGTCGGGCTTCGTGGGAGTCGGGTCACCGCCCGATCGCGGCCGTGCGCTGGTCGTCGATGACGTGGCACGCGTTTGCATGGGCAATCTTCGGCGCCGCATACGTCGCGTCGATCGTCTTCGTGTCTGCCGTGCTGCATGCAACCGCGGGCTCGGTGCTCCTCGTCCTCGCTGCCGGCGCGCGGCTCTCGGCGTACGTCGGCGCAACGGTCGGTGAACTGGGCTTCCTGCGGGGATTCTGGGCGTACGGCGCGCGACGCCTTGCCTGGCTCGAGGATTACGCTGCGTCGGTCGCGTCCGCGACGGACTTGACGGCGCCGTCGCGTCTCGAGCACGGCATTCGCTTCGAGCATGTGTCCTTTGCGTATCCGGGCACGACCCGGCTCGTACTCGACGACATCACGATGGAGCTGCCCGCCGGCGCCGTCGTCGCCGTCGTCGGCGAAAACGGAGCGGGGAAGAGCACGCTCGTGAAGCTGCTCGCCAAGATGTACGAGCCGACGTCGGGCCGGATCCTCGTCGACGACACGCCGCTGTCCCGTATCACGGCGGACTCATGGCGCACGAAGATGGCGGGCGCGTTTCAGGATTTCTTTCGCTTCGAGCTGCGCGCGCGTCAGAGCGTCGGTCTCGGCGATGTGCCGCGCGTCGACGAGAGTCCCGCGGTTGCAATCGCCGTGACACGCGCCGGCGCCGACGACGTGATCGCGCGGTTCCACGCGGGGCTCGACACCCAACTTGGCCCAACGTGGCCGGGCGGAGTCGACGTGAGCTTCGGGCAATGGCAGAAGCTGGCGCTCGCGCGCGGATTCATGCGCGACAAGCCACTTGTGCTCGTACTCGACGAACCGACGGCGGCGCTCGATTCCGAGACGGAGCATGCGCTCTTCGAGCGCTACGCCGCCGCGGCGCGCTCGACGGATGGATGCATAACGATTCTCGTCTCGCATCGTTTCTCCACCGTGGGCATGGCCGATCTGATCGTCGTTCTCCAGGGCGCGCGGCTCGCGGAGATCGGCTCGCATGAGGAGCTGATGGCGCGCGGCGGGCCGTATGCGGAGCTCTATGGCATTCAAGCGGCCGCCTACCGATGAGCTGGGCTCGCTGATGGTGGGTGAGATGCCTGAATGCGACTTCGATGAAAAGGCCGGATCTCTTTACTCACGTCTCGCTTCTGGAGCTCGCCTCGATACGACTAGGTATAACCTCTCCATCGGACGCGTTAGGCATGCCAGAGCCAACGGGCCGTCTCGACGTGTCGCGTGACGGACTCGCCGCCGAACGACCATGCGAGCGTTTGCGCCAGTGCCCAGAGCCGAGCGCGCTCCCGATCGAGGTGAAGCTGCGCCGCGAGGTTGTCCAATCGCCTGACGACCAACGCTCGGCTGTGACCAAGTTCATAACTGCGAATGATCGGCGCGAGCGAGAACTCGCGCTCTCCCACGAGCGGCTTCGGGTCGATCGCCAGCCATGGCTCGCGCGCAGCGCGCAGGATGTTGTCGGCGTGCAGATCCTGATGCAGCAAGACGGGTTCGCCCTGTGTGCCACGGAGTCGCTCGAGGGAATCGAGCGCGTCGTCGAGCAACGCCACCTCGAATGGACGGCCGGCTTGCCCCCACTCCGCGGGCAGCGAGCGAATCCACGTCTCCGCCTCATCCGACAGCGATGTGAACGGCGCGCCGGCAGGAATCCAGAGCCTTGGCAGTAGATGCGAGAGCACGTCGAGCGCTTCGTCGGCACGCACGGTGGAGAGATGCTCACCCGGTTCGCAGCGCTCGATGAGAAGCGCATGGTGCTCGGCGTCGTAATCGAAGAGTTGAACGGCGCCATTCCCGCTCCACAGCCGTAACGCGTCCTGCTCGTGGTCCGATTCACGATGTGGATATTGAATCTTCAACACCGCGGGCGATCCGTCGGGACGAGAAACGCGAAGGACGAGCGAGACATAGGAATGCTCGTAGGGCGCTTCCAATCGCAATCGCCAGTTCTCGACGCACGCCGTCACGCGCGATGGCAGCTCTCTCAGCCACACGCGACCGTCGACGGATGCTTCCATCCAATTGAGTGCTTGTGGAATCGGGAACATGAGAGTGTTCGACGCGGGTAAGCGCGACCGGTTGCCCTACAATGCCCGTGTCACTTGCTCGGGTCCAGGTGCCGGTGCGACTCCGATAGGGCTGAAAGTCGGCACCATCACTCCAGGCGTTGTCATCGTGGCGTCAGTTTCGCGTGATACGTTCCGCTCGTGAACCGGCGCCGTTTCGTCATCGGAGATGAGGAGTGGTCTGTGTATGAAGACGCGCGCCTGGAGGCGCCGCACTTTGGACCGGCGCTCGTCTTCCAGACGGCCGGAAGCGCGCGGCGCGTGCGAACCTATCCCGCGAATTGGCGCGAGCTGCCTGACGAGCAATTGTACGCGCTGAGTTGGTCCCGTTGAGACCGCCGGCATCACTGCCGTAGGCTTCACGCCAACGAGCTACTCGGGCGCACTGGTCTTTGGAATGAGCGCGATCTTGCCATCGCCTTCGAGAATGGCCCATTCGACCTGGTCAAGTTGCTCCAGTCCGACTTTGTGCATCGCCGAGAAAATGTCCTCGGGCGCAATGCGCTCCCGATTCAGATGCTGCTCGATCAGGACGCCACGGCGAACCAGGACAGTGGGCCGCGCCTGAACGACACGCGAGAGCCATCGGAACCGGTAGCTGCCTGCGCTCGTCAGAAAGACGAGAGTAACGAGCGTCGTCGCGCCAATCACCGCATTCGTCATCGAGTAGTCTTGCCGTGTGAGCGCTCGAGAAAAGAGCTGTGGAATGAACAGCAACGTCACGAGCTCGAACGGAGACATCTGCGTCAGTTCCCGTTTGCCGAGCACGCGGAAACAAGCCCAGACAAGCAGGTACACGAATGCAACCCGAAGGACCGTCTCCATCGTTCCTCCGCTTCCGGTTTGTAGTTATGGAAACACGAACGTCGAGATCGCAGCAACCGCGCTATCGCTTCTCGTCGACACGACGATACGCCCCTGATGCCGCCCGTAACGTTCGCCCCAGAGCTCGGCGACCACGAGACGAGCTTCCCCCGGCCGGAGCCGAGTCAGCGCAACGTCGTACGCGATGTCCGGCTCCGGCTCGATCTGCACGGTGGAGAATCGCGTGACGTAGGCGGTGTCGATCCAGACGTGAAGCGTATCGATTACATGTGAGGTGCGATTCCGGACCGTGATGTCGAGCGCCTCGACCTGACGATATCGAAATCGCTCGGGATACACGACATCGACGGCGACACTGGCCGATGTAGTGTGAAGCTCGCCGCGCCGTTCGCCAAAGAGACCCAGCAGAGTGAGAATCGGGACCGCTGCGATCAGCGGTAGCCCAACCCACTGCTTTCGCGTCAAGGCCAGCCGGCGATCGCTCGCCGGCGGATGCGATGGCGTACTCGCGGCGGTCGGGCCGGCGTCATCCGCCTTTGACCTCTGATGCTCCGAGAAATGTGTCATGGCTATCCGCCGATCGGCAGCTGTCTGCATGCGTAGCGGGCAGGTTAGAGACGGCAAGCCGTGTACCGCGTTCCGCGATGGCGGGGCAGCGCGGCGCGGGCGGTCCAATCGTTGCACCGGGGAAGGGAAAGAGCTTGACCTCGCGCCGACGCGTCTTCACGGTCGCGCGACGAATGGCGTTAGGCGCGCCGGAACCGAGTCGCGATAGGCCGCCGATGCCTCGAACCACACATGTCACGCGTTGTCACAATGACCCGTCGCGCTGCCAGGTTATCAGAGCTCGCACCAGTCGATAGCGAGTCCAAATGTCTCAATGTGATCATCGAGACATCGAGAGATTCCCGAACAAAGCTTGCGTACGATCCAGACCGCGATGCCTTTGTCGTCAGATACGTCTTGCCGCAGGGAATGACGTTCCCATTCGATTTCGGCTTCATTCCCTCGACCAAAGGGGCGGACGGCGACCCCCTCGACGTGCTCGTGCTGATGGACGAGCCGGTGCCTGCCGGAACGATCGTACCAGCGCGCCTGATCGGAGTGATCGAAGCCGTTCAGACCGAAAAGGACGGGACAAGCGAGAGGAATGATCGCCTCATCGCCGTCGCCGCCTCCCACGAGATTTTCTCCGATGTCACGAAGTTGTCCGAGGTTCCCGATGCCGTTTCCGACCAGATTGAGCACTTCTTCATCAACTACAACGAGCAAGACGGCAAACGCTTCGAGCCGCAAGGCCGACATGGGCCAAAGCGTGCCGAGACGCTGCTCGAAGCGGGGCGTCGTTCAGCCGGCCGCGTGAAGAGAAAAAAGAAGAAGTAGCGTTGGGCCGGGCTATCGCAACCAGCTCAGGGCATAGAGTTCTTTGTCGGACAACTCTCGTCAGTGTGTGGGATAGGTTCGGACGCGTCGCGCGACCCGGTCGCTTTCGAAAATGAGCACCGGACCTGGGCGCAGGGGTCCGTCTTTCTGCTCCTCTCGCACGGTCCACGTCTCGTTGCCGATGACGAAGTTCGGAACGGCCGCGGGGGTCATTGCTGACCTCTCAAAGGGGCCCGTACGGCATGCATGAACCTCGCCACCGCACCAAAACCGCGCGGGCTGTGTCGAGGCGCTGGACGCCGACGGCCGTGAGTTGCAAGGTGTCGGCGCCAACGAAGATCCGGCTCGGTTGGGGCCTATGACGTTGAGTGTGTACTCATCGCATCGAGTCTGATCACCGACTGCCGCGCGACGGCGGCCGGCAGGGGATACCTCGAAACGTCGCTTCAGGCGTACGACTTGGCGACGCAACATTCGCGAGCTTGAGGAAGGATTGGCTTTCGTTCTGGGCTAGTCAGATGGCTCTCTCGGCGCGATCTTGATTGTCCATGCCCTCCCCGCCAACGGCCTTCCGCCGTAGCATCCCACCCCCGCGCAACCCCCGCCCGGGCCGAATCCTCCTCGGCGTCGCCGCCGCCGTGTTCCTCGGAGTCTTCGTATTCCCGTGGCTCGCGAGCTTCGCGACCGACTGGCTGTGGTTCAACGAGATTCATTTCGAGTCGGTCTTTCTCACATCGCTCGTTGCGCGCGCGCTGCTCTTTGTCGTCACGGGTGTCGTCGCCTTCGTCTTCATCTACGCCAACATTCGATGGGCGCGGCGCGGGGTCGCCGACTTCCCGGCCTTGTTCATGGATCGCGGGGGCGGTGTCCGGGTGGACGTGTCGCGCTTCATCCCCAGGCTGCTGCTTGTCGGTGCGGCGCTCGTTTCGCTCGTCGCGGCGCTGGTAGTCTCGGCTCAGTGGATGCCCGCGCTCATGTTCCTGCACGGTGTGCCGGTCGGCCAGGCCGATCCGCTCTTTGGGCGAGACATTGGGTTTTATCTCTTCCAACTTCCAGCGATCTCCGGTGCGCTTGCCGCGCTCGTCGCGCTCACGCTCGTGGCCCTCGTGGCCGCGACGGCACTCTACGCGACGCGCGGCGCAATCGCACTTCTGCCGCGACGCGTCACGATCGAGCCGCGGCCGGCGCGACATCTCGGCGTGCTGATCGCGCTGCTGTTCGTGCTGTTCAGCGTGCAGCTCTGGTTCGTCGATTCGTCGGCACTGCTCTACTCGACGACGGGTCCGCTCGTGGGCGCGAGCTACGCGGACGTGCACGTGCTGCTCGGTGGCATTCGGCTTTCCGCTGTCGTCGCCCTCCTCGCCGCCGCGCTCGTGATCTACGGCGTGTTGCGCCGGCAGCTCGTCTGGTTCGCGTTCCTGGCACTGGTGGGTTACGTGGCCGTCGGCGTCGTCTTCCGCGGAGTGGCACCGGCGCTCGAGCAGAAGTTCGTGATCGCACCTAACGAGCTAGCCCGCGAGCGACCGTATCTGCAACAGCATATCGCGGCAACGCGCCGCGCGTGGCGTCTCGACAGCGTCGCGACTCGCGATCTCGAGGGCGACGTCCAGCTCTCCATGGCGGACATTCGAGCCAACGCGCCCACAATCGACAACGTGCGCCTCTGGGAGCGCGACCTGCTCAAGCAGACGTTCGGTCAGCTCCAGGAGATCCGGACGTACTATGACTTTGCGACGGTGAACGACGATCGATACGTGATCGACGGCCACTACCGGCAAGTCCACCTCTCGGCGCGCGAGCTGAATCCCGCGTCGCTCCCGACGCGTAACTTCATCAACGAGCGGTTGACGTTCACACATGGGATGGGCGTGGCGATGGCGCCCGTGAACGAGGTCACGGCCGAGGGTCTGCCGGTGTTGTTCATCAAGGATCTGCCGCCGGTGTCGACGATCTCGATCAAGGTCACGCGTCCGCAGATCTATTACGGCCAGCTCACGAACAGCTACGTCTTCGTCGGAACGGGTCAGAAGGAGTTCGACTATCCGGAAGGTGACCGGAACGTCTACACGAACTACACCGGCCGCGGTGGCGTGCCTATCGGCTCGTTTCTGCGGCGCGCGCTCTATGCCTGGCAGCTCGGGTCGACGGACATCCTTCTGTCGTCCTATCTCTCCAGCAACGCCCGCATTCTGTATCGCCGCAACATCGTGGAGCGGGCGCAAGCGGCGTTGCCCTTCCTCGACTTCGATTCCGAGCCGTATCTGGTCGTGACCGACTCTGGCACGCTGAAATGGATTCTCGATGCATATACCTCGAGCTCGAACTGGCCTTACTCCGAGCCGTCGTCGGATGGAGTCAACTATCAGCGCAACAGCGTCAAAGTCGTGATCGACGCGTACGACGGGACCGTGGACGCGTATCTCGTGGACCCGGGTGATCCGATCGTGCGAACCTATGCGGCGATCTTCGGCGCGATCTTCAAACCGCAGAGCGCCATGCCCGGCGACATCCGCGCGCATCTGCGATACCCGGGAGACCTCTTCCGGCAGCAGACCACGCTCTACGCCACCTATCACATGGTGGACCCCGACGCGTTCTACCATCGCGAGGATCAGTGG
This sequence comes from Gemmatimonadaceae bacterium, assembly GCA_036496605.1. Classification (NCBI taxonomy): domain Bacteria; kingdom Pseudomonadati; phylum Gemmatimonadota; class Gemmatimonadia; order Gemmatimonadales; family Gemmatimonadaceae; species Gemmatimonadaceae bacterium. The sequence goes on from DASXKV010000038.1 coordinate 67,462, forward strand.
CAGTATCCCGGCGTAGAGAAGGGAACGCCTAACGAGAATCCCTTCATGCGCCACATCATTTTGCGCCTGCCGGGTGAGACGACTCCGGAGTTCATTTACATGACGCCGTTCACACCGCGCGGAAAGGACAATCTGGCGGCGTGGATGGCCGCGCGGATGGATGGCGCGAACTACGGAAAGCTCGTCGCGTACCGCTTCCCGAAGCAGAGTCTCGTCTACGGTCCCAAGCAGATCGCGAATCGCATCAACCAGGAGACGGACATCTCGCAGCAGCTCACGCTCTGGGACCAGAAGGGGTCGAGCGTGATCCGCGGCGAGCTGCTCGTCATTCCGATCGAGGAATCGCTGATCTACGTGCAGCCGTTGTATCTGCGCGCCGAAGGCGGGACGATCCCCGAGTTGAAGCGCGTCGTCGTCGCGCACGAGAATCGCGTTGCGATGGCGGAGACGCTGGAGGCCGGCCTCGCCGCGCTGTTCGGCGGGGCGGCGCCGGCGCGCACGACAATCGCCGCGACCGATACGGCAGCCGCGGTGCGCTCGCCTAACGTGGGAGTGAGCCCTCCCGCAGGGCTATTGCAGGAAGCGCAGCAGCATTACGACGGCGCGATCACTGCGCAGCGCGCCGGGGATTGGGCAGCTTACGGGCGGGAGATCGAGCAGCTCGGCAAGGTGCTCAAGCAGTTGCGCGCCGGGCGGCCGTGAGCAGCCTGTCTCGCCGACGCCGTGTCACCGATCGACGAGGAAATCGTCGCATACCATCCACCCACCTGTTGCCCGCGGAGCCTTGATGACGGACGTTCTTCCCCTCGCAGTCCCCGATATCCAGAGTTGGCGTCCGCTCGTGGCCCAGTATCAACGCCCGCGGACTGGTCGCGCCGTACTACAACTCGTGACGACGATGATTCCGCTCGCCCTCGTCTTCGCCGCGATGTATCGCTTGCTCGCCGTCTCCTTCTGGTGGACGCTGCTGCTCGCGCTCCCGGCCGCGGCGCTGCTCGTGCGAACCTTCGTGCTCATGCACGACTGCGCGCACGGCTCCTTCCTCGCGTCGCGCCGGGCGAATCAAATCATCGGCGCGATTACGGGTTTGTTGACGCTCATTCCGTTCGAGCACTGGCGGCACGAGCACGGCCTGCACCATGCATCGGCGGGTGACCTCGATCGCCGCGGTCACGGCGACGTGGATACGCTGACGGTGCGCGAATACCTCGCGCGTTCGCGGTGGGGGAGGCTCCGCTACCGCATCATCCGACATCCGGTTGTCTTTCTCGTGCTCGGACCCGCGTTCTTCGTGCTCGACAAGCGAATACCGCCTCGCGGACCGAGCGCGGGGAGGCGCCAGATCATGAGCGTCTGGACGACCAATGCCTCTATCGCGATCGTCGGCGGCTTACTCGCGGCGTTCGCCGGCGCGCGCGTTTTTCTGATCTATCTGCCCGCATACTACGTCGCCGTCGCTGCGGGGCTGTGGCTCTTTTTCGTGCAACATCAGTTCGAGAATACTTACTGGGAGAACCACGAGCAGTGGGACTACGCCACGGCGGCGATTGCGGGAAGCTCCTTCTTCCGGCTCCCTGCCGTCCTGCAGTGGATCACCGGTAGCATCGGATTCCATCACGTGCACCATCTCGGTCCGCGGATCCCGAACTACAGTCTCCAGCAGTGTCACGACGAGAACCCCATGTTCCATCGTGCGACCGTCGTGACTCTCCGACAGAGTTTCTCGGCGCTCCGTCTTGCACTCTGGGATGAAGATGCAGGCCGGCTCGTGCGATTCGCTGGCGTGCGCGACGCGGGCGCCGGCGTGGCCGAAGGGAAGGGAGGAGCTACTAATTAAGGCTGCTAGGACACTCGGCGCGGTCGGCCGCCGGCCCGCCGCGGAACCGATGGCGCCTCCATGAGGTGGTCGACGACGGACAGGAATCGGTCTTCGCCGGACCGCGTCAGTACGTATCCGTCGGCACCGATGCGGAGTGCCCAGTCGCGGTCCGCGCGTTTGCCATGGCTCGTGTACGCGAGGACCTTGGTCCGTCGCAACGCCGGTGATTTGCCAATCACGCGCGCGAGGCAGCGGGACTTTCCGATCCGGAGATACAGTTCCGTGATGACGAGCGCGATCTCGGAGCCATTGACGATGTTCATCGCTGACGTAGCATCGGCGGCTTCGACGACGGTGTAGCCTTTGTCCTCGAGCCGTGTGCGCAGATATGGACTGGAATCGGTTTGCGGTTGTACGAGGAGAATCGTGTTGGAATACATGAATACCTCGGAGTCGAGAGTCGTTGTCCGAATAAAAAAGGGGCCCGCATTGGCAGGCCCCCGAATCCTTCGGATTTGTCCGTGCGACGAGCGCACGATATTGCTGAACGAAAGATAACTCGCGCGGGCTGGATAGCAACGAGGACGCGGTCATCTGAATTGGTCGGCGTGGTCCGTCACCCACTCCCGGAAGCTGCGCGCTGGCCGACCTGTGAGTGAGAGAACGGTGGAAGTCATATACGCCGGAATGCCGACGGATGCCGCCCACGCATTCAGCAGCATGTCCGCGACCGCCAGCGGCACACCGCTGGCAGTTACTGATTCTCGAAAGTCGTTAGGTGTGAGCTCCTCGAATGTGAGTCGCCGTCCCAGCACGTCGCCGATGACACTCACCTGCTCAGCGTGCGTGAGCGCGGCGCGGCCAGTCAGTACATAGTCGTTGCTTGTCCGGCTCTCATCGGCGAGGGCGTGCGCGGCGACGGCGGCGATGTCGCGCTCGTCGATCGGGGCGGACACCGCCGCCGCGTATGGCCAACGCACGACGTCGCCCGAACGGATTTGCGCGGCCCACCACACCAGTGTATTGGACGCGAACATCCCCGGCCGCAAGATCGTCGCCGGCACGCCGGAGCCGACGATCGCGCTTTCGATCGCAGCGTGGAGCCGGGCCATCGGATTTGGCTGCAAGAAGAACGGGTGCGGCGTTTGATGCGGCGACGAGAGAAACACCAAACGCTGCGTGGACTCGGCAATTCGGCCAATGACGGCTGGGATACTCTCTGGGGGCGCGGTCCAGACGACGAAGACCGCGTCCACGTCCCGGAGAGCCGCATCGAGCGACTCCGCAATCGTTAGGTCGCCAACGGCAACGTCAACCCGCGCTGGCATGGCAGCGCGCTCCGGATTTCGCGTCAATGCACGAACCGCAACGCCGTCGTCGAGGAGGCGTGTGACGACGGCTCCGCCGATACCACCGGAGGCGCCAACGACCAGAACACGTCGGATCGAAGTCGGCGACAGTTTCTGCACGGGATCCTCCTCGCGAGTTGACGTCGTAGAAGCTCGGCGATTGACTCGTAGTTAAACGCCGAAAGGAAAGGTATGCGGCCATCGGCGGGAATCGATGTCCGCTCCGGTCCTTGACCCCACCCATTGACGGTCGATGGGTACGTGCACCATAGTTCGTCGATACCTCGACGACTGATGGGTATATGACGCGGCCGACCGATCTGCTCCAAGGCACGCTTGACCTCCTCATTCTCAAGACGCTCTCCTGGGGACCGGCCCATGGATACGCTGTTGCGCGTTGGATCGAGCAGCTCACCGGCGAAGTGCTGCGCATCGGCGAGGGCTCCCTCTATCCCGCGCTCCACCGGCTGGAGGAGCGCGAATGGGTGGCGTCGAGCTGGCAGCTCTCGAGCACGAATCGCCGCACCAAAGTCTACAAGCTCACGACCAAGGGCCGACAGCAGCTCCGCGCCGAGGCGAGCGCGTGGATGCAGTTCGTCGATGCCGTTTATAAAGTGCTCAAGGCGGAGGAGCAGCCCGCATGAGTGAGCGCCGATTGCGCTATTTCGAGTTCTGGCGGCGCGATCCGCGCCGCGACGTCGAGGACGAGATCCGCTTTCACCTCGAAGCACGCATTGCGGATCTGGTGGGGAGAGGTCTTTCACCGGACGAGGCGCGACGCCGCGCGGAAGCGGAGTTCGGCGACGCGCGGGTCGTGCGAGACGAGACGGTGGCCATCGATCAACGCATCATCCGCCGCGGCCGTCGCGCCGAATGGTGGCTCGACGCCATGCGCGATGCGCGGGTCGGCCTGCGTTCGCTCTGGCGCACGCCAACCTTTGCACTTTCGACGATACTGTGCGCCGCGCTAGGCATCGGCGTCACCGCCGCCATCCTGTCGGCGACCTACTCGATTCTGATTCGGCCGCTCCCCTATCCCAACGCCGAGCGGCTCGTCGCCGTGTATAGCGAGAACACCATCCGCGGCTATCACGGCGTGAACATCTCCTGGCCGGACTTCGTTTCCTGGCGGGATGGAACGCGCACGTTCGCATCGCTCGGCATGTGGACGTGGACGACAAAGACCTTGGCGGACGACGCGACCGAAGCCGAGCGCGTATACGGCGCGTTCGTCACGGCGAATCTGTTTCCAACGCTCGGCGTTCGACCGATGATTGGTCGAGCTTTCACGACCGACGAGGAGAAGGAAGGTGGACCGTTGGTCGCGCTGCTGAGCTATCGGCTCTGGCAGCGCCGCTTCGCGGCGGACAGCGCGATCTTCGGGAGACGCATAACGATCGACGGCCGACTCTACGCCGTCGTCGGCGTGATGCCGCCGTCGTTCAACTTCCCGGACAACGGCGACATCTGGCTGCCGTTCACGGTGACGCCGTCGGAGGAAGAGCACGGGAATCGGGGATATGCCGGTGCGATCGGTCGTTTGAAGCCGGGAGTCACGCTCGAGCAGGCGCGCTCCGACTTGCACGCCATCGACGCCGAACTGGTGCGGGAGTTCCCTAACGAGAATTACGGTTGGCGCGCCGAGTTGACTCCTTTGCGCAAGGATCTCGTCGGTGATCTCGAACAGCCGCTCAAGGTCTTCGTTGGCGCCGTCGCGCTCGTGCTCCTGCTGGTGTGTGCCAATCTCGCCAATCTGATGCTCGCGCGCGGAACCTTGCGGTCACGCGAGATTGCCATCCGTAGCGCGCTCGGCGCGTCGCGCCGCCGCCTAACGCTGCAGTTGATCACCGAAAGTCTGCTCATCGCCTGCCTCGGTGGCGTGGTCGGTGTTGGGATCGCCTGGTGGGGTGTTCGTCTCTTGCGATTCGGTTTTCCGGATCAATCGCCGCCCTTCTTCATCTCGCTGACGCTGGATGCGCCCGCCCTCGCCATCGTTGCCGCCCTGACAATTCTCACGGGGATCATGTTCGGAACGCTTCCCGCGCTTCGCGCCGCCCGAGCCGATCCCAACGCGACGCTCCGCGAAGGCTCGCGCGGCGAAGGCGGCTCGACGCGCCGGTCGCGTTTGCGTGGGGCCCTCGTCATGGCCGAGATCGCGGTATCGGTCGTGCTGCTCGTCGGCGCGATGCTGCTCGTCCGCAGCTATCGCCAGCTCGCCGGTACGTCGTTAGGCTTCGACGAGAGGGGCATCCTGTCCGCACACCTCACGCTGCCGACTGCCGAATATCCCGAGCCCTCGCAGGCGAAGGCGTTCTATGACCAGCTCTTCGGCCGACTGCGACAGCTACCCGGCGTTACCGTTGTCGGATCGGCGCAAGGAATTCCCTTCAGCGGCTGGAACGTCCAGGCCGCGGCCACCGTCGAGGGGACCCCACCACCGCGGCGCGGTGAAGAACTGATGGCGCACTATCAGTTCGTCGCGCCAGAATATTTCAAGGCAATCGGTGTCGGTCTCGTGCGCGGTCGGTGGCTCGCCGATGCGGACCGCGATACGCTGAATCCCGTCGTTCTGGTGAACGAGCGGCTGGTCGAGAAGGGCTTTGGCGGACGCGATCCAATCGGCAAGCGCCTCCACATCGGGGGCGACCGCCTGCCCTTTGCTACGGTCGTGGGTGTCGTCCGCGACTTCCGTCATTATCGACTCCCCCGCCCGATGGGGCCCGCCGTTTATTTCTCCTTCGCGGCCTATCCGGCGCGCACACAGACGATCGTGATTCGCACGACGCGCAGCGATCCGCATTCACTAATCCCCGATCTGCGTACGGCGGTGCGAGCGCTGGACCCTCGGCTCGCTCTCTACGAGGTACAAACCTTCGACGAGGCGGTCACGCGGTCGCTCTGGCGTCCACGATTGCAGGAGAACGTCGTGGCGATCTTTGCTGCGCTGTCACTGGTACTGGCCTGCATCGGGCTCTATGGGGTCATCTCGTGCGCCGTTGCGGAACGCACACGCGAGCTTGGTGTGCGCATGGCGCTCGGCGCGACGCGCCGCGATGTGCTCTGGCTGGTGATCGCTCAGAGTGGACGTCTCATGTTTGCCGGCATCGTCGTGGGCGTTGTTGTCGCGTATGTCTCGGTGCGTATTCTCGATACGCTGCTGTATGGTGTCGGAACGCACGACGTGGCGACATTCGCCGCGGTGCCGGTTTTCCTGGCGGCGGTGGCGCTGGCTGCGGCGTTCATTCCCGCACGACGAGCCACGCAGATCGATCCCATCATCGCGATGCGAGGGGAGTAGGCACCCACGCCGTCCTCCTATTGACATCCGATATGGGGAGCCCCAAGCTCCCGTATCGACACTCGATAGGAGAGCCATGGCCGTCCTGCATTGGCTCCGGAGCCTTTGGGCAAATCTCGTCCACCGCGATCACGTCGAGGAGTCGCTCGACGACGAGTTGCGGGCGTACCTCGAGCTCCTCACCGTCGAGTACGAGCGGCGCGGCTATGCACCTGACGAGGCGCGTCGCGCCGCCGCCGTCGAGATCGGCGGGGTCGGCCAGGTGAAGGAGAGTACCCGCGATGTCTGGGCCGGCGACGTCCTCGCCTCGAGCCAGCGCGAGCTTCGCTATACGTGGCGCAGCCTGCGCCGCTCACCGGGCTTCCTCGTCACCGTCATTCTGATCATCGCGCTCGGCATCGGCGCGAACGCGACGATCTTCGGGGTCATCGACGAGCTGCTCTTTCGTCCACCGGCGCACGTGAAGGAGCCCGACCGGGTCGTCCTGCTCTCGATGGCCGTACCCGCTGATCGCGTCGGACAGCAAACGCTCAACTTTCCTGTCTTTCGCACGCTCCGCACGGACTGGCACGCCGTCGACGCCGTCGCCCTCGCCGCGTATGGAACGCTGGAGCTTCCGGTCGGCCGCGGCCAGGGCGCGGAGAACGTACTGGGGCTTCCCGTGAGCGCGAGCTATTTCCCGATGCTCGGCGTCGAGCCGGAGCGGGGCCGCTTCTTCTCGGCCGACGAGGACGCCGAGCCTAACGGCGCTCCGGTCGTCATTATCAGCGACGGCTTCTGGACGCGTCACTTTGGTCGCGCCGCCGACGTGCTCGGGAAGACACTCGACGTCGGCAATCGGCGCGTCACAGTCATCGGCGTAGCGCCTCGCGGCTTTACCGGCACCGAGTTTGGCCGCGTGGATATCTGGTTGCCGATCACGGCGGCGATGCAGCCATTCCTCAACACCAGCCCCGATTGGCAACAGAACGCGCGGGCGACGTATGCGCATGTGTTCGCGCGCATACGGACAGGAGTCCCCTTTGCCGACGCCGCGAGAGAAGCCGATCGCGTCCTCGCGAATGTGTACCCGGATGCGTGGTGGGTTCGCGACCGGAGCGCGCGTCTCACGCCCCTGCGCGCGTCGCGCTCCATCAATCTCGGCACGGAGAACGAACTGCTGATGCTCCTGGCGGGGATGGCGCTCGTCGTGCTCGTGATCGTGATCGCCAACGTTGCCAGCCTGCTCCTCGCTCGCGCGCTGCGCCGGCGTCGCGAGATCGCGGTCCGGCTCGCGCTCGGAGCCTCGCGAACGCAGCTCGTCAGGCTCGTGCTCACCGAGAGTCTCTTTCTGGCGCTCTGCGGCGGGGTCGCGGCCGTGTTCCTCGCGTACTGGTGCAGTCAGGCGATTCGTGGATTGCTCTTCGGTGACGTGGCATGGACGTCGGCGGTCGTCGACTACCGCCTGCTCGTCTTTTCAGCGATCGCGGTCCTCGTCATTGCAACGCTCGCCGGACTCCTCCCCGCGCTCGAATCGACGCGGTCCGAGCTCACGACCGCCCTCAAGGCTGGCGCGCGCGAAGGCGGCGGTCAGCGCACCCGCTCGCGAAGAATCCTCATCGTCGTCCAGGTTGCGCTGTCGACGATGCTACTGGTCGGGGCCGGCCTGTTCCTGCGCTCGCTGCGGAATGTCTCGTCGCTGCGGTTGGGCGTCGACGTGGATCGTGTGCTGTACGGCTCGATGAGCCTGAGCGCGATCGGCGACAAGCCTGACGAGGTGGAGTTGCTCCTGCGCGGCGAGCTGGCGCGGGTCCGCGCGATTCCCGGCATCGCGCACGCCGCTGTCGCGCTGACTATTCCCTTTGGCCCCTCCTTTGGGGCCAACGTCCGTGTGCCGGGCCGAGACTCGCTACCGCCTGGTGATGGGCCATATCTCAATCTCGTTGGCCGCGACTATTTCGCGACACTCGGCGCGCGGATTGTCGAGGGACGCGAGTTCACCGACGCCGATGATGACGGGGCGGCGCCGCGCGTCGTGATCGTGAGCGCTTCGATGGCGCGCCGCGTGTGGCCGGGCGCGACGGCATTGGGCCGATGCATCTTCGTCGGCGAGAAGACGGCCCCGTGCGCGCGCGTCGTCGGTGTCGTGGAGGACGTCCGTCGGCAGCAACTGCTCGACGAAGCGCCGAGTTTCGTGTACCTGCCGTTGGCACAAGCGCAAGTGACGCCAGCGAGCTGGCGGAGCGATCTGTATCTCGTCGCGCGTCCGTCGGGAGAGGCGAGGCGGATGATCGAGCCAGTGCGCCGGGCGATGCAGAGCGCGGCGCCGGGTTTGCCTTACGCAACCGTGCAGGTGATTGCGGACATGCCGGAGGTGATGATGCAGCTTCGGCAATGGCGACTCGGGACGATGCTGTTCGGAAGCTTCGGCGTGCTGGCACTCGTGCTCGCGGCGGTCGGTCTCTTCGGTCTCATCTCGTACAATGTGGCGAGTCGCGTTCACGAGATCGGCGTCCGCATCGCGCTTGGCGCGCGCCGTACGGCCGTGGCGGGGCTGGTTGTTAGGCAGGCGCTCGCCGTGGACGCGATTGGTGTCGCCGCCGGGATTGTGGCGGCGATGATCGCGGAACGGCTCATCGCCTCACTCTTGTACGGCGTCTCGCCCAACGACCCACTGGTGTTCGGCGCGGTGAGCGGCACGATGCTGCTCGTGGGGCTGGTCGCGAGCATTGTCCCTGTGATTCAGGCGCTCTCGGTCGACGCGCTGGAGGCGTTGCGCGCCGACTGAGCCACCGGCGAAAAGACAGGCCCCGCAACTCCCGAGTCGACAAGGCCATAGGGGCCGCTCACGCCAGTGCGACACATTGCCGACTAGCTGTCCGTAGGCTACGATAGCGGCTCGATCAGCGGCCGCTGGAGCCAGCGCAGTGACATCATTCTTCGTAGGCTGTTTTGCGTTCGGGTTGCTGTTTACCGTCGCGACCTTTCTCCTTGGCGCGTTCGGCTCGACGGGCTCGCATGGTGCGCATGGTCTGATCAGCGGACTGACGGAATCGCACGGTTCCGCGCACGACCAGGGACACAGCGGCAATCACGTGTCGCCGTTCAGTCTCAGCACCCTGAGTGCATTCCTGACGTGGTTCGGCGGCGCCGGCTACTTGCTGACGCGCTACTCGCCGTTCGCCACGCTCGCCATCACACTCATGGCGCTCACTTTCGGCGTCATCGGTGGTGCTTTCTTCTTCATCGCGATCGCACGGTTCATCGTGCCGCGATTGACGGTGATGAATCCTGACGATTTTCGTCTGGAAGGCGCTGTCGCGCGTGTGACCACTCGTATTCAGCCCGGTGGTATTGGTGAGATCGTATACGCGTTAGGCGGCACGCGACACGCGAACGGTGCCCGCAGCGAGTCTGGCCAGCCCATCGAGCGCGGCACGCAGGTGGTCATTCTGCGAGTGGAGAAAGGAATCGCCTACGTCGAACCGTGGGCGACGTTCGCGAGCACGCACCAGCTACCTGGCATTGAACCCGACGCGGTCGAGCCGTCCTCGCAATAATCTCACCTTTACCGGAGCAGGTTGTGAATTCCGAAATCGCACCAATCGTCATGATCGCTGGTCTCGCGGTCGTCGCCGTGCTGTTGCTCGTCGTGTCGTTCTCGCGCATGCTGCGCAAGGTCGGTCCAAACCAGGCCCTCATTCGTTATGGGTTGGGCGGCACGCACATCGTGCACGGCGGTGCGCAACTCGTGTTGCCGCTCATCCACAGCGCGCAGGAGTTGTCGCTCGAGCTGATGTCGTTCGACGTCGCCCCGCAGCAGGACCTGTATACGAATCAGGGTGTCGCGGTGACCGTCGAAGCCGTGGCGCAGCTCAAGATCAAGAACGATCCGGAATCGATTCGCACCGCCGCCGAGCAGTTCCTCACGAAGCAGCCCGCACAACGCGAGTCGCTCATTCGGCTCGTTATGGAAGGTCACTTGCGCGGCATCATCGGGCAGCTCACGGTCGAGCAGATCGTGAAGCAGCCGGAGATGGTCGCCGATCGCATGCGTGGCAACGTTGCCGAAGACGTCGCGAAGATGGGCCTCGAAGTCGTGTCGTTCACGATCAAGGAAGTGCGCGACAAGAATCAGTACATCATGAACATGGGTCGTCCCGACATCGTGCGCATCAAGCGCGACGCCGACATCGCCGCGGCGCAGGCCGAACGCGACACCGCGATGAAGCAGGCGGAGTACGCGCGTGAGGCCGCCGTTGCGCGTGCCGAGGCCGATCAGCAGCGTGTGCTCGCCGAGACGCAGTCGCAGGCGAAGCAGGCGGAAGCGCAGAAGGAGCTGGCCGTGAAGCGCGCGCAGTTCGAGATGGAAGCGAAGAAGCAGCAGGCGCAGGCCGACAAGTCGTACGAGATCCAGACGAATATCATGCAGCAGCAGGCCGTCGCCGAAGCAGTCGCCGTCGATCGCGTGCGCAAGGAAGGGGAAATCAAAGTTCAGGAAGCGGAAATCCTGCGCCGTGAGCGCGAGCTCACAGCGACCGTGTTGAAGGATGTCGAAGTGCAGCGAAAGCGAATCGAGACGCTCGCGGATGCGGAGCGACAGCGGTTGTCTCTCGAGGCAAGCGGTCGCGCGGACGCACAGAAGGTGGAGGGCGCCGCCGCGGCGGAGGTCATTCGTCTCAAGGGGTCCGCTGAGGCGGAGATCATCCGCGCGAAGGGGCAGAGCGAGGCGGAGGCGATGCAGCTCAAGGCCAACGCATACCTGGAGTACAACGAAGCGGCGGTCATCGACAAGCTGCTCGGCAGCTTGCCCGAGGTCGTGCGCGCCTTTGCCGAGCCGTTGAGCAAGGTCGACAAGATTACGGTTGTGTCGACGGGCGGGGACGGGGCGGCAGGAGTCAACAAAATCACCGCGGACATGGCGCAGATGGTCGCGCAGGTGCCGGCGCTGATCGAGTCCCTGACCGGGAAGAACATTCATGAGCTGATGCAGCAGGTGCGCCGGATCGATTCGAACAACGCGCCGCCGGTGAAGGCGCCGGAGGTATCGATTGGTACTTCCGGTGCAACGGCGACGAATAGTGTCCCGCGGCGGAGCGACTAGTCGCGGGTGGTTAGCAGATTTAGTTTGCCGTTAGGCGTTGGTATTCTTCGTCGGCCGTTCGAGCGCGAAGCTCGGCGTCACGCCAGTCCGCGCCATCTGGAGCTCGTAGAGCCGAGCGTACACGCCGCCGGCTTCGAGGAGCGTGGCGTGCGTGCCGTGCTCGCTCAAGCGCCCATGGTCGATGACGAAGATCGCGTCGGCGTGCTGCACGGTCGACAGGCTGTGCGCGATCATCACCGTCGTCTTGCCGCGCATCAACAGGCGCAGCGCGTCCAGCACGAGCGACTCCGATGCCGCGTCCAGCCCGGTGAGGGGCTCGTCGAGAATGAGAATCGGCGCGTCGCGGATGATCGCCCTCGCGATCGCGATGCGCCGCTGCTGGCCGCCCGACAGCGTGACGCCACGCTCGCCGACCATCGTCTTGTAGCCTTCTGGCAGCTCGCGGATGAAAGCGTCCGCGTTCGCCAACTCGGCGGCGCGGATGATCTCGCGGCGCGTCGCTTCCGGTTTTCCGTAGACGATGTTCTGCCATACGGGTCCGCGGAAAAGCAGCGTGTCCTGGAGCACGAAGCTGATGCGCTCGCGGAGTGACTCCTGATAGAAGGATCGCACATCCTCGCCATCGATCAGGACGCGTCCCGAGGCCGGGTCGTAGAAGCGCGCGATGAGATTGATGAGCGTTGTCTTACCGGCGCCCGTCGGCCCGACGATGGCGGCGACGGAGCCCGCGGGAATCGTCAGGTCCACATCGACGAGCGTGGGACGTTCCGGACCATACCCGAAGGTCACGTGATCGAACGCGATGTCACCGCGGAAGCGACGCGCGCGTCGCGCTCCAGGCAGATCACGCACGTCGAGATCGACGTCGAGGAAGTTGTTGATGCGGTCCAGCGCGACCAGCGAACGCGAGTACGTATCCGTGAGCTTCGACAGCTCGCGGATCGGCTTGTACATCTTGCTCAGGTAGAGTAGAAACACGACGAGCGCGCCGGCGCTCAGCACGCCTTCGAGGACGTGGCGTGCACCGACCCAGAGCACCACCGCGCTGCCAAGCGCAACGATGACCTCGACTGCTGGAGCCAGCTTCGCCTTGACGTCGCGGGCACGGAGCGTCGACGCGACGATCTTCTCGCTTCCGCGCTCGAATTTGTGCCGCTCGTGATCCTCTCGCCCAAATGCCTTCACGAGTCGAATCGACGACAGCACCTCCTGCATCGTCGACATGAGGTCTGCCTCCCGCCGGCGCACGTCGCGCGAGGCCTTCTTGATTCGCCGCGTCAGCGTGAACACGACGACGACGAGGGCCGGCAGGATCGAGAGCGCGATCAGGGTGAACCGCCAGTCGAGATAGAGCATCAGACTGCTCATGCCGACCAGCAGCAGCGTGTAATAGAGCGTGTCGAGCACACCGGACGAGATCGCGCTCTGGATCGCGTCGACATCGGCCGTCACGGTGCTGATGACGTCACCGGTGCGCTTCCGGTCATGATACGACATCGACAGGCGCTGCGCGTGGGCGTAGAGCCGGCACCGTAACTCGTGCGTCACGCGCTGCCCCAGTCCGGTGACGCACTGTTTCTCGATGTAGCTCCCCACTGCACCAACGATCGCGATGAGCAACACCGATGCGGCCGCGAACTCGAGTATCGCCATGCTGCCGGTGCCGACCGTCATCGCGATCGCTCGCGCCAGGAACTGAGGCAACGCTTTGGCGTGGAGCACGGTGTCGAGCACGACCTTGATCGGCCACGGCTCGAGGAGCGCCGCCGCCGTCTCGAGGCCGACGGCAACGAGGGCAAGGAGCAACGCGCCCCAGTGTGGGGAGAGCAACCCAACGACCGTCGCGCGGTACGTCTTTCGAGGCCGCGTGACCGGCGACTTATCGGTCACCTGGTGAGCTCCGGGAAACTTCGTGCGAATGCATGGGGGTTGTCATCCACGCGAGATACCTATGTTCCGTCATGGGCACAAGCACTAACGCGAACCGCGAGATGCCGGATTCCGACGACGATGCAATCACCGCCGCGCAACCAGCGATCCGCGCGGACTTCCACACGCACACATGCTTCTCGCATGATGGCCATCAAACGCCGCGCGAGCTCGTCGAGCGGGCCCGCGCAGTGGGGCTGGATCGTGTCGCCGTCACCGATCATCACACGCTGGAAGGGGCGCTTCGAGCCCGCGATCTCGATCCGCAGCGCGTGATCGTCGGCGAGGAGATCACATCCCGTGAGGGCACCCACGTGATCGGGCTCTTCCTAACGAAGCGAATCGCGAAGCGGCTCCCGCTCGAGGTGCTGACCGACGAAATCCGTGCCCAGGGCGGCGTCGTCTACCTGCCTCACCCATTTGCGTATCTCACTGGTGGCCGGCGACGCGTCGAGCGCGCGCTACCGCTCGTGGACGTCATCGAGGTCTGGAACAGCAGGGCCTTCTATGCACCCTGGAACCGCCGAGCGCTCGAGATCGTGCGCGCGCGAAGTCTCCCGGAGGCTGCGGGTACCGACGCGCATTTTTCCGTGGAGCTCGGACGAGCCGTGACGGTACTCCCGACCTTCCATGATGCCGCCACGCTCGAGATCGCGGTCAGGCACGCGCGAGCCCAGCATGACGGCAACACTTACGTCCTGCCGCATGTCGGATCTGTCGCGGTCATGGCGCTCTCCCGCATAACGGGTCGACCGATCCGGATGGATCGGTAGCGCAGCGGCATCAATTCGCTGACGGTCCGATCGTTCGCTCGACTCGTAGCTGGACCGATCGCGCATCGACCGGCATCAAAAAGCGCTCGAGGCCATTCGTTTGACGATTCTCGTTGAACCCGCCGAAAACCGCCGCGTGAGAGTCCAGGAGATTGCGGACGACAATGCCCGTTCGCCACGCTCCGCGAGTCAGGTTCGCGCGGACATTCAGGACGGAATATGCGTCCAACGGCTTTGTCTGATTGGCTTCGTCGCCACGAAGCCATTGCTGGCCGGTGCGACGCGCATCGAGCCCGAGATCGAAGCCGGTGGTCAACTGAAGCAGCGCCCCGACCTTGATCTCGTCACGTGGCACGAGCGGGAGCGAGCTCCCGGGCGCAACGTGATTGTCACCGGCATAGGGACTCTGGGAAAAATCGGGGCTGGAGCGAATGCTAAAGATTGGCAATGAGCTGTCGAAGGTGGCTCTGTTCCAGGCATAGCTCGCATCCCACGACAGACGGCCTGGTCCCGCCTGGCCAATCTCGATGTCGGCGCCAGCGCGCCGCGTTTGCGGCACGTTCGCGAAATAGCCGCCGAGCAATGCGCGTTCCGAGGAAATGAAGAAAATCTCATCGTGAACGTGCATGCGGAACGCCGACGCGCGCAGGAGAATATTACCGACGAGTGCTTGCCCGCCGATCTCGATCGATGTCGCGGTGACCGGCTTCAGTGGCGGATCATTCCCGAGCGCAAAGGGAAGGGGGCAGGTCGCCGACGGGTCGGCGCATCCGATCTCGAGCAGCGCGGGCGCGCGGAAACTCGCGGCCGTCGACGCGTAGACGGAGGCGCCGTGGCCAAGATCGACGCTCAAGCCACCGCGCGGCGTGATCCGGCGAAATGTCTGCGTCGTCGTGACATCGCTCGTGTCCAGGCGGTCATCGAATGGCGAGTGAATCAGGTCGTAACGAGCACCGGCCGACAGCGTGAACCGATCAAAGTGAGCATCTGCTAACATGTAACCGGCGAGGCTCGTGCGCGGGCTCGAGACGTCGGTCGTGAGGCTGTCCGCTCCCGTCGCGCCGGTCGGTGGAAGGTCGAACAATCGTATGCGAACCTGATCCCAGGCTGCGTCCAAACCCAGGCGAGTATCGAGCGAGACCGAAGACAGCCGAGTCGATCGACGCCAGTCCACCGTCCCACCCTCGCTCGTGGCCGCCGAGAGATCGCGAACGTTGTCGTCGGGTGGTTGGTTCGCGTTGAATCGATCAGCGTGTGATTGTCGCGCGTACACTGTGACGGTCGCGCGCCCGGAGGCGAGAGGCGTGAACGCGGAGAGAGCGACCTGACCGAGACGAATCGCGTCGACGTCGCCAGCCGTGAAGTTCACGCGCGGATCCGCATCGAAGATCGATTCGGGAAGCGAGCCCGCGGTCTGCGCACGCGACGTCGCGACAGCGAGCTGCAGGTTCATACCGCGTTCCGCGTTTGCCCGACCAAAATTCCCGAATGCGTGCCCTGCCGAATGCGAAGTGGCCGCGCGCCAACCTTCACCGCGATCGAGGCCTAACGTCGTGAAGTATCTCCATCCGTTGCGATCGCCAGCATCACTCGACACCTCGAGCGAACGCGCGCCGCATGAGCCTCCTTCGACGTCGATCGTACCGTGTGCCGGTCCGCTTCCGCGGTTCGTGATGAGATTGATTGCCCCAGCGAGACCGTTCGGTCCCAGCAACGACGCGGGGCCATTCAGAATCTCGATGCGATTCACGACGGCCATCGGCAGGAGATCGAAGTTGACCTCCTGTGCGTCCGGCTCGTTCTCTCGTACGCCGTCGAGAAACACCGCGATTCCCGAAGGGAGGCCAACCGTAGGGCCGGCCGCAAAGCCGCGCATGGTGATCGATGCCTTGCTCGGCGAGCCAAGATCGTCGTAGAGCGACACGCCTGGTGCCGCGGTGATCGCCTGATCGAGAAGGCGCGGATGCCACGCACCGAGTGAAGCCTGATCGATCTGCGTAACACGACTTGGAACGCCGGATCCAACGTCGATGCCGGCAGTAGGGACGATCGACGCGCGAATCTCGAGCGGCGCGAGCAGCGCGGGGCCATGCTCTCGGCGAACGGTGTCTTGCTGCGTTCGCCTCTCAGGCAGTGTGTCCGGACGTTGCGCGGCGAGAGCGCGCACGCATGCAACGCCGAACACTAGAGCGAGAATGAATCGGTTCCTGGCGCGTGGCATCACGTCGAGAAGATAGCGTCGGATAGCAATTGCTCACCACCAGCACACCGCCAGCTGAGAGCGCTCGCGAGCGGTGTTATCATGCCGGCGAGTGTTAGCAATATCGAAACAACGACTGGTGGTCGCGCAGCGCGCGATGTCGGCTCGGCGTTCCGCTTCGCCTATCGACTCTCGGTTTCCGTGAGGTCTAGGGGCTCAGCTTTTGCCCCCTCGCATGCGTTTTTTTTTGCGCGCAACCTTCCAACCCCGAGGCCACAAATGTACCCCAACCAGCGAACGCCGTTGTTCGCTCGAGTGTCAACGGCCATCGCAGCGACCTTACTCGCCGTGGGCTGCCGCGATGTGGTGAGCCCAACACTCCGTTCCATTCACCCAAACTTCTCAACATCGGGAGCCAGCGGCGAAATCCAAGGCACCGGCAGCATCGGAACCGGCACGGCCACCCCCGGCTCCTCGCGTCAGGATTTCGACTTCGATGTCACATCGGATCTGGCGGGTCATCTCAGCTTTACGGATTGGAGTGTCGTGCGCAGCGGGACGCAGGTGGGCCAGCTGACGGTGTCGCCGAGCGACCAGGCAACCTTTTTTACGGCAATGCGCGACGGCTCGTCGGCCTGTGCCGATGCCACGCGCGGTATGGAGGTCGATGGCACGGGACGCCTGGATACTGGTGTCCTGATTTCATTTACGCTCTACGCGTGCGACAACGGTGCATCGGGAAGCGGCGCGGACTTCTTTCGGTTCTACATGGCCAGCGCGAATTATGATCGCAATGGCAATCTCTCGTCAGGCGACCTGGTCAAATCGGGCTCGGTGCCGACGACGACGCCTAGCATGCAGATAGGCGGTACGGGATCCATCGGCGATGGCACCCAGACGGTGGGCAGCAATCGACAGGACTTCGATTTTAGCGCGAACGGGACGCCCGGCGGCCGCCTTTCCTACACGGACTGGGCGCACGGATTGACCACTACGCAAGGACAGTACGTCACCGTCGATCCGACAAACGATCCCGCCACTGGCGTGACCTCCTACCAGCAGACGTCAGCCACGTGCGTTCGGTTCGCCGGCATCGGTCGCGTGAACGGCGTGAGCACGTATCCCTTTTATCTCGACGCGTGCGACAACTCGAATCCCGGCACCGGCTTCGACACGTTTACCTTCACCGTGCCGGACCTCGACGGTCAAGGCAGTAGCTACCGCGTATCGGGGACGCTCAGCTCTGGCGACATCACCATGAGTGGTGGCAGCGTCGCGACGACGGGAACGCTCAACGTCAGCACGACAACCACTGGTTCGAGCCTCGACCCCGATGGATATACGCTCACGGTCGACGGAACGACCACCGCGTCGATCGCCGACAACGGAAGCCAGGCATTCTCCAACCTCTCCGCGGGCAGCCATACCGTGTCAATTTCGGGCGTCGCGACGAACTGCACCGTGAGCGGAGGCACCTCGCAGACCGCCAATGTGCCGGCCGGCGGGAGCGTGACCGTCGCCTTCCAGGTGAGCTGCACGCAGGTGGTTACGACTGGAACACTCAACGTCACCACCGCCACTACGGGGTCGAATCTCGATCCCGACGGATACACGGTGACGGTCGATGGATCGAACGGCCAATCGATCGCCGACAACGGAAGCCAGTCGTTCGCGAATCTCGCCTCGGGCAGCCATACCGTGACACTCTCTGGCGTCGCGGCGAACTGCACGGTGAGCGGAGGCAGCTCGAAAAGCGCGACCGTGCCGGCCGGCGGCAGCACCTCCGTCGCTTTCCAGGTGAGCTGCGTGGAGACAACGGGGACGCTGAACGTCGCGACCAGCACGACAGGCGCGAACCTCGACCCTGATGGATACATGATCGCCGTCGACGGAACGAATAGCACGTCGATCGCTGACAACGGAAGCCACTCGTTCACCGGCCTTTCGTCAGGCAACCATACGGTGACAGTCTCGGGCGTCGCAGCGAACTGCACCGTGAGCGGAGGCAGCTCGCGGACGGCAAGCGTGCCGGCCGGCGGGAGCGTTTCGGTCGCGTTCCAGGTGAATTGCGTTGCGCCGCCCGCGACGCAGCTCGCATTCACAATGCAGCCGAGTAACGCGACGGCAGGTCGCGCGATCTCGCCCGCGGTGCAGGTGACCGCGCGCGATGCCAGCGGCAACGTCGCCAGCAGCTACAGCGGCACGATCACCATCGCGTTAGGCGCGAACCCGGGTGGCGGCACGCTATCGGGAACGACGACGGCGAGCGTCGTGAACGGCGTGGCGACTTTCTCGAGCCTCACGCTGACCAAGGTTGGTAGCGGCTATACGCTGACTGCTGCCGCGAGTGGTCTCAGCGGTGCGACGAGCGCGTCCTTCAGCGTCTCTGCGGGCGCTGCCAGCGCGTTGGTCTTCACGGTGCAGCCGAGCAATACCCAGACGAGCACCGCGATCTCGCCCGCGGTGAAAGTGACCGCGTTCGATGCTTACGGCAACACGGCTACGAGCTTCAACGGCTCGATGACGATGTCGATCGGGCAGAACCCGAGTGGCGGAACACTCTCGGGGACAAAGACCGTCACCGCGGCGAACGGCGTCGGCACATTCTCGACTCTCCAGATCGATCGGGCCGGGAATGGGTATACGCTGCAAGTTGGCGCGCCCGGACTAACGGGAGCGGGGAGTGCGCAGTTCAACGTCAAGCAGAAGCCGTTGATCTGTATCTTAGGTATCTGTGTCTAGCAGCGATTTTTGAGAGGGGGCGTTCCGGCTCTCAGCGGCCGGAACGCCCCAGATGCCCGTCATGACGATGAGAGAACGCTGATCGGCGCCGGGCTGGGCCGCGTTTACGGCCTCCAGTCGGGGATCCGGCCCGGCGTCCACGGCGCGCCTGCCTGCTCGGCAGCTGTCTCCGCAGTCCGGAGACGAGTATCTGCGATCGCGCGTAGTTTCGTGAGCACCGTCGCAAACTCGCCGGAGAGAATCTCGTATTGCCGTCGCTGAGTCGTTGTCGGGGGCTCGAGCGACCGCGCGCCCTGGGTCATCACCTGCAGGCGACCCATGAGCGAGGGT
Source organism: Gemmatimonadaceae bacterium (assembly GCA_036496605.1). Lineage (NCBI taxonomy): Bacteria > Pseudomonadati > Gemmatimonadota > Gemmatimonadia > Gemmatimonadales > Gemmatimonadaceae > Gemmatimonadaceae bacterium. The sequence continues at coordinate 86,985 of DASXKV010000038.1, forward strand.
GGCGTGGGTTCCTGCCGGCGGTTCAGCGTCGGGTCGCCATTCAGCTGCTCGCGGATGTCGCGCAGGTCCCGTTCGATTGCGCGCACATCGTTAGGTAGCTGCGTGGGAGTGCTGGGCGTCTCCTCGAGGGCGCGACGGAGCGCGCTGACGCGGGTCGACAGCTCGCCGGCGAGCGCGTTCGCGCCCATCATGGCACGCTGCAACTTCGACGCCTGCTCCTGGAACGCGATCACGGCCGCCGAGCGGCCGGCGTCCTCCTCGCCGTCGAGCAGGTAGACCTCGAATCGCTGCGGCGTGCCTAACGGCGTGATCGCGCCGTCGATGCGTTTCGCGAGCGAGACCTGATACGTGCCGGGTGGCGCGTACGGTCCGACGCCACCGCGACCACCGAAGCCGCCTGCTTCTTCTTCGTCGTCGGGATTCGCGGGGCGTGCGGCGAGGGTGACGGTGGGCGCAGGCAGCCGCAAGTCCCAGGCGACGCGCTGAACCCCCTGCTGCACGGGGCCGGTGAGTCGCCTAACGACATGCCCCTGCGCGTCACTGACCGTCAACTCGATCGCCGGCGCTTCTTCCCGATCTTCGGTTCGCAAGGAGTCCCACGATGGCGGGTAGATGTCGCGCCCTTGTCGCGCCGCGGAGCGCTCCGCTTGCTGACGCTGCTCGCGTCGGCTGCGGAGCGTGTTATTCAAATAGTAGGTGAACATCGCACCGAACGGCGGGTTCGGGGCAGTGAAGGCGCCGCCGCCCTGCGAGCCGTTCGCGCCTGGCACACCGAAGTTGGAAGGAGAATAGAGCGGCGTGCGTCGGACTGGAAACAACGTTGACTCCTCGGCGAGCGTCTCGCGTGTCATCGTGCGCAGCGGCGTGACGTCGTCGAGCACGTAGAACGATCGGCCGAACGTCGCGACGACCAGATCGTTCGTCTGCTTCTGGATCACGAGATCGCGCACCTGAATCGTCGGGAGTCCGCCGCGGAGGCGCGTCCACGTCTGTCCGTTGTTCTTCGTGAAGTAGAGGCCGAACTCGGTGCCGGCGAAGAGCAACGTTGGATCGACGGGATCGTCGATAATTGCGTAGACGGTGCCCTTGTTGGGCAGATTGCCGGCGATCGACGTCCAGTTGCGGCCGAGGTCTTTGCTCTCGAGCAGATACGGCTTGAAATCGCCGGACATGTGGCCGTCGAACGCGGCGTACACCGTGTTGGCATCGTGCGACGACGGAACGACGCGCGCGACTTGCGTCGTGTCCGGGACGCCTGCGAAATGCTCGATCTTGCGCCATGATTGGCCGCCGTTCTCCGAGACTTGGATGGTGCCGTCGTCCGTCCCGATCCAGAGTTGGCCCTCTTTCACCGGCGACTCGGCGACGGAAACGATCGCGCCGAAGAACGACGACGACGTGTTGCGCGCGACGGCGTCGATCGACCAAACGCGATCCATGAGCTTGATTTTGTCGCGATCGATCTGCCGCGAGAGGTCGGGGGTGAGCGCCTTCCATGATTCGCCACGATCGTCGGTGCGATAGAGGCGCTGCGCGGCGAAGTAGAGCCGTGTGTTCGAGTGCGGCGAGATGATCACCGGCGAGTCCCAGTACCACCGCAACGCGGCTTCGCCGGGCTCCGGCTGCGGCACGATATTCACCGATTCGCCGGTGCGAAGGTCGACCCGCTGGAGGTTGCCGTGCTGCGACTCGTTATAGACGATGAACGGGTCCTTCGGATCCACCTTGGACACGAAGCCGTCGCCGCCACCTGTCACACTCCAGTCCGCGTTCGTAATGCCCAACGCCGAGCGCGTGCGCGCGTAGCCGCCCACGGAACCATTGTCTTGCGTACCACCATGCACCCTGTAAAAAGGCGCGTTCTGATCGACGTCTACCCGATAAAACTGGCCTAACGGGAGATTGGCAAAGTACTGGTAGGTCTGCCCCCGGTCGAAGGATTCGTAGAGGCCGCCGTCGCAGCCGATGAGCAGATGGTCGACGTCCGCTGGATCGATCCAGATGACATGATTGTCAACGTGCTTGTTGCGCTCGCCCACAGGGTGAAAGGTGCGTCCACCGTCCTCGCTCACCATGTTCCGCACGTCGACGGCGTAGACGCGATCGACGTCGACCGGGTCGGCAAAGAGCTCGGCGTAGTACAGTCCGACGGTGTTGTAGCTGGACATCTTTTCCCACGACACGCCGCCGTCGCGCGAGCGGAAGGTGCCGCCGCGATCGTTCGACGCCTCGAGAATGGCGTAGACGACGTCGGGATTGACTGGCGACATCGCGAGGCCGACGCGGCCGAGCTCAGCGTCGTTAGGCAAGCCGGCCTGGGAGCGACGCCAGGTCGTGCCGCCGTCGGTGGACCGCCAGACGCCCGACTCCGGCCCGCCGGCAATGTACCCGTACGTCCGCCGAATGCGTTGCCAGCTCGTAGCGATCAGCACGTCGGGATTGCGGGGATCCAGCACGACGTCACTCACGCCAGCCCACTTGCCGGGATCGAGCACCTTCGTCCACGTCCGACCGCCGTCAGTGGATTTGAACAGTCCCCGGTCCCCTCCGGCGCGACTCAGCGGACCCTGCGCTGCGACGTACACGATGTCGGAATTGCGCGAATCGATCAGGATCTTGCCGATGTGCTCCGATTCGCGCAGCCCCATGTTCTGCCAGGAGCGACCGCCGTCCGTCGAACGGTACACACCATCTCCGTAGGCGACGGCGCGCTGAGCGTTGTTCTCTCCCGTGCCGACCCAGACCGTATTGGGATTCTTCGGGTCGATGGTGATCGCACCGATCGAATAGGTGGACTGGTTATCGAAGACCGGCGTCCACGTGGTGCCTGCATTGATCGTCTTCCAAACTCCGCCCGCGGCGACGCCGATGTACCAGACTTTCTTGTCACGCGGACTGACGGCGAGATCGACGATGCGCCCCGAGATCATCGCCGGTCCGATGGAGCGGAAGCGGAGGCCGGCGTATGGGTCCGCGCCGCGACCACCGTTAGGTGCTCCAGTCGAGTCGCTTGTGGTGGACGACGTGTCCTGATTCGCGGCTCGGCGGTTTCTCGTCGTGTCGGTTGCGACGGCGCGCGTGCGACCCGAGTCCGATGTTGCCGTGCGCGGTGCGGGTGCAGGCTGGCGGCGAGGTGGCTGCTGCGCGGGGAGGGAACTACGTGCCGATAATAGCGAGATCAGTGCGCCTACAGCGGCGCAGATCAGGCGAGAACGGTGAGCAGAGGCGATCATTTTCAGGTTCCGAAATGGCCGGGTGTGATCTGGCATCTCAAAGATGGCGGCGGGCGAGATCGCGCGCGAGGCAGGGGCCGAATGCTTCTTCTCAGCGAACTTTCACTGTGAATTCCAATCCACCGTCGAATGGAAGCGTCATTGTACGCAGGCCATTCTGCGGATCGTTGACGAAGGCAAAGTATTCTCGGTAAGCGTCGCTGAACTGTTGCGTGTTGTCGCAGATGACGACCGCTCCGGTCCTGAGGTGCGGCGAAACGAGTTCGAGCGCCGGGAGCGCCATCGGCGTCCAAATGTCGATGAGCATGAAGTCGATCGAATCCTTCAAGTCGCGCAACGTCTCGCGCAAGTCACCTTCGCGGAGATCGACAATGTGCGAAACTCCTGCTTCTGCAAAGTGGCGGCGCGCGATCTTCGCCTTTTCGGGTTCGTATTCCGTCGCGATGACGACGGGCGCGTCCGTATTCCGTTCACGGGCGGTCCAGTCGTCACGCAGCGCCGAGGCGAGAAACAGCGTCGACACACCGAACGACGTGCCCGCCTCCACCACGCGGTGCGCGCGCAAACCTCGGCACACGAGATAACAGAATTCCGCCTTCGGCCGATCCAGCGCAACCAACTTGTCTCGGAGGAATGCGTTCGTCCGGTCGTCGAATTTGTTCCAGTCCATCGATTCTTCGGAGGCGCGTTCCGCGAAGTAAGCCTCCGTGTCGGCGCGTTGCGCTGAATGCTCTTCGTACAGCCGGTCCAGCAAGGACTCGACTTGCGCATCAAGGAGGATGTTCTTGGTCATCTCACCCCTGGCTCGTTGTGTACGGCGACGCAAGGTTGCTGGCGAGTCATCTACTTAACGATGCGACCGGATTCGGAAGCGGTCCAGGATGACGCCTCCGAGCGAGCTGATGATGTGGCTGAGCGCGGCGCCGTCGTTCCGGGCGTCGTCGGTAAGGGGGCAGGTCGATGTGCGTGTGAGAGTTCGATCTACCGGCCGGCACACGTCGGCGGCACATTAGCGCTGGTCGTGAGCGTCAACGTGGGGCGCCGCCATGCAAGATCTTCTCGAAGTTCTGCCGAGAGTTTTCTTTCTGCACGAGCAAGACGACGCGACGCGTCGCTCGTTCGCGGAGCTCGGCATCTGCCGTACGTTTCCAAAGGGCAACATCCTCTTCCACGACGGCGATCCGTGTTTCGCGGCGTACGTCGTCATCAGCGGCCGCGTGAAGCTTACGGTTGCCTCCGACGACGGACGTGAGTTCGCCCTCGAAGTCTTCGGTCCGGGCGATGTCTGCGGGTTCATCGCGACGTTGGACGGAGGCCCGAACAACGGAACCGCGATCACGCTGTCGAGCTGCCGCCTTGCCGTCGTCCCGCGGGAACGATTTCAAGCGTGGATCACCGAGCACCCATTGTTGCAGCAGACGATCACCACGGCGCTCGTGCGCATGCTGAGGAGCGTCTACGAGCGCGTCGGAATGCAGACGCTGCTTCCGGTCAAGCGTCGGGTGCGGGCGGCGATCATTGAATTCGCTCAGAGCAACGGGACAGCAGTGCACGGCGAAGAGTACGTCGCGCCTCGCCCTACCCACCAGGAGCTCGCGGAGCGCGTCGGTTCGACGCGGGTCGTGGTGTCGCGCGTCATCAAGGAGCTGCTCGAGGAGGAGGAGGCGATCCGGATGGACGGCCGAACGTTACGCGTTCGGCTTGATGGCCGATTGTGACTTTAGTTGCACGTCACCGCGACCTTGAGGCATCGCTGTCGTGGCGTGACCACGTATCATTGATCCACGCGTCGCAGGAGGGAGCCATGCCCAGAAAGAGCCGCAAGACAATCCGCATCGAGCTCACCGAAGCCCAGAAGAAGCAGATTCGCGAGCAGACGGGAGAGGAGGTGGAGACCGTCGACTTCGCGGTCGAGGAGGTCGAGCAAAGCCGCGTTACGCCTCGCAGCAGCGGCACGTTCTTCTGACGTGGCAAGTAATAATTTACTAATGCCGTGAGGCTGCCCGCGAAACGCGAAACGCGCCCGGAAGCGATCCGGGCGCGTTGTGTTTCTAACTTACTCAATGCCGGGCGATGCGTTTCTTCTCGATGCAACTTTGGTTACACGAAGAACGGAACTTGAAGCATTTCCGCGCTTCCGAGATGTCCTTATCGTGGCTCCCAGATCGGCAAGCCACTACATCTCGGAGGACACAATGCGTACCAACGACCGTCTTCACAGCGCCGCGATGAACGCTTCACACGTCCGCACCGCCCTCGTCGCAATCGCGCTCGGTGCAGTGGCCCTGATCGCAACCTCGACCACCGCCAGTGCTCAGCAAGACAACGGACCCACCGATCCTGGCGTACGCTGCGCGGCGAAGGTCGGCCCCGGGCAGTACGAGTTCTACCTGCCCGGCGAGAAGGCCACGGACGTCAATGGCAACAAGTGGGTATGCGGCCCGGATGGCCAGTGGTTCAGAGACTACTCTTCCAGGTTGATCGACGGCGGCGGCACGACGGGCGGAACGAGAGTGACTGCGTACTATCTGGTAGCTTCGGCGCGGCTTTCCGCTGTCATTCGCTAGCTCGGATCGCCGTTCCTATGGCCGTGGCCGGCGCCCTCGCGACCACGGCCCGCGATTGTACGCCAACGTACCGAGGAGCCCGAGCGAGGTACGGGAAAATCCTGAGGCAGCCGGAGTTTTGCCGATGCGGCTGGTATTGCGGGGGCGCACGTGATTGTGAATGTTATGGCGAGGAGCCTTGCATGCTAGACTCGCCATCGCTGAATACAGCAAGCGGCACTCCCTCTCGCGCCGCAGCAGGACGCCTGACCGAGACCGAGCGTCAGGCACTTCGGGCACGCACAGCGCAGGCGCGGGCAGCCGCGTCGGAAGCTGTCTCACACTACGCGGTGATTCTGGCCACGTCGCGGCACCGAATAGACGTGTTGAGCCGAAAACGCGTCGAGATCGTTGCCATTCGCGAGATGCTTCAAGAGTCAGTGCAACGCTATGCATCGTTGCTCAAGACGCTCGACACGCCTCCGGAGCGCGCGCTGCGGCTGGTGAAGGAGACCGTGGTGGAGCACGTGCCGCATCCGGAACGCGCGGAAGAGACGCGTGCCCTCCTCGAGACTGTCGTCAACTGGTGCATCGAGGCATACTACGGCAGCTCGCCAGCTGCCTGACTACGTCGGGACGTGGCGCGCGACCGACGCCGCAAACATTGTGACGCCGTCCGCTGCGTCGGGTAGCCCGTTCGCTGCATGGTGCTCGACCGTGCATTGAGTGCCGGTGCACCATTGCACGTATGAAAACACTCATCGCTGCGTCGATCGTCTGCATAGCGGTTCCGCTCACCGCGCAGACGCCGACAACCGCACAACAACTCATCGCTGCGCGCGACACTGTCTGGCGCGCCTGGTTCGCAAACGACACCGTGCTCCTTCGGCGGTTCATTCCGGCCGCGGCCGCGGTCGCGGAAGGCCGCGAGACGTTCCAGTGGAGCGATCGGCGCGCGGTCTTCGATGGCGCACGTCGCAGCGCGTCGTCCGGCGCCCGGCTCGAGCAAATCGAATTTCTGGGCACGCAGATCGACACCAGGGGCAACTCCGCAATGGTCCGGTCGCGGTTTCGCTATGTCCTCCGTCGTGGCGCGAAGGCAGACACGAGCTCCGGACTCGCCGCCGAAGTGTTCGTGCGCGAGAAGGGCCGCTGGGTCAATCCGTTCTGGCAGCTCGAATTCGATGCGCCCGGTTCACTCGCCGCGCGCTCGATCGATCTCCCGGATACCCTCGGCGCCGCTGTCAACGTTGCAGACTCCCTCAGCGCACTGGGCACGATCGGCGATTATGACGCGCTAATCGGCACGTGGGAGTTCACGTTCCAGTCACGGCAACCCGACGGATCGTTCGGCATCCCGTTTACGGGACATTGGACGTTCGAGAAGAAAGGCGAGGGCGGGATCATCGAAGACCATTGGCGTCCGGATAACCCAACGACTCCGATGGCCTCGAGCCTATACACGTATCGTGTTTTCGACCCCGAGGAAAAGGTTTGGCGCCTCGTCGGCGCGAACTCGCGTGGAGGCGGCATCATCCCGGGCCGTACATGGGCGGACGCGAGCGGTCGTTACGGCATCGAGTGGTACGGCAATGTCCTCGTTCGGTTCCGTTACTTCGCGCTGACGCCCGCGCGCTTTCTCTGGCGACAGGATCAGAGCCGTGACGGTGGCAAGACGTGGATCCCAGACACTGGTATGATGGAGGCACGGCGCATCGGCAAGTGAGTGCAAGTCGCGATCTATGACTCGCGCGCAAAGGCCGCATCGAAGGCAACGTCGGACGCCGCGAAGTCGAACGCCCTGATGCGAGCGCAGGCCTCGCGTGCTCCGAACTCTCGATCCATTCCCACATCTTCCCATTCGACGGAGAGCGGCCCGCGGTAGCCGACCCGGTTCAGTGCGCGAATCACCTCCTCGAAGTCGATGCGACCGCGGCCGATGGATCGGAAATCCCAGCCGCGGTCGCGATGGCCGAAGGGCAGGTGGCCGCCAAATACGCCCGAGTGCCGCCGTGTACTCGACCACCACACGTCCTTCATGTGCGCGTGGAAGATCCGGTCGCCGAAGCGCTCGATGAAGGCGACGTAATCCACGCCCTGGTAGCCGAAGTGGCTCGGGTCATAGTTGAAGCCGAAGGAGGCGTGATCATCGAGCGCGCCGAGGGCGCGCTCGGCAGACGAGATGTCGAAGGCAATTTCCGTTGGATGCACCTCGAGCGCGAAGCGCACACCGGCCTCGCGAAACGTGTCGAGAATCGGGCGCCACCGGTCGGCAAAATCGCGATAGCCGGCGTCGATCATTCCGGGCGACACGGGAGGAAAGCTGTACACCAGGTGCCAGATCGACGAGCCGGTAAAGCCATTGACGACCGACACGCCGAGCCGTGCCGCCGCGCGCGCGGTGTTCTTCATCTCCTCGGCGGCGCGGTGCTGTACGCGCTCGGGGCGGCCGTCCCCCCACACGCGCGGTGGTACGATGCTCTTATGCCGCTCGTCGATGTGGTCGCACACGGCCTGGCCGACGAGGTGATTAGCAATCGCGAACACCTTCAGGCCATGGCGCGCGAGTAACGCGCGTCGCTCGTCGCAGTAATTGCTCTCCGCGAGCGCGCGTTCGACGTCGAAATGGTCGCCCCAGCAGGCGAGCTCCAGTCCGTCGTACCCCCAGTCACGAGCCTTCTTCGCAAGTTGCTCCAACGACAGATCGGCCCACTGGCCAGTGAACAACGTCACGGATCGCGTCATGATCGGAGTGCCGACGGTTAGTGTTTGTGGAACTCGTACCAGTCGGCGCGCCGGCCGCTCGCGACGGCGCCGAGGATGAAACGGACGCCGGCGAGGCCGTCCTCCACCGTCGGGAAGTCGAGATCGAGTACCTGCGGCTGCTCGCCGGCGAGCCTCGCAGCGATGGTGCGCATCGCGTTCGCGTACACATTGGCAAAGGCCTCGAGAAACGCTTCCGGATGTCCCGAGGGGAGGCGCGTCGCGTATTGCGCCGCCGCCGAGAGATAGGGATGACCGGGTTTGTACACTTGCGTGGGGCTGGTGGCTCGCCGCACGAGCAGCATGTTCGGCTCCTCCTGATGCCACTCGAGCGACGCCTCGGTGCCGTAGACGCGCAGGCTCAACCGGTTTTCCTCGCCTAACGAAATCTGCGAACAAAAGAGCACGCCTTTCGCCCCGCCCTGGTAGCGAACAAGGATGTTGGCGTCATCGTCGATATGACGGCCGTCGACAAAGGTGCTCACGTCGGCGCAGAGGCTCTCGATCTCGAGGCCGGTAATGTAGCGCGCCAGGTGTTCGGCGTGTGATCCGATGTCGCCGAGCGCGCCCGCGCCTGCCCGCGCGGGATCGGTGCGCCAGTCCGCTTGCTTCTGACCGGTGGCCTCGACGAGTGTCGAGAGCCAGCCTTGCGAGTATTCAGACACAACCTTGCGCAGCTGGCCCAATTCGCCGGCGCGCACCAGCGCGCGTGCCTGCTTCACGAGCGGGTAGCCGCTGTAGTTGTGCGTCAACGCGAACACCACGTCGTGCTCGTGCACGAGCTGGCAGAGAGACTCCGCGTCCTCGAGCGTCGTCGTCATCGGCTTGTCGCAGATCACGTGGATCCCGCGCTCGACGAACGCGCAGGCGGCTCGGAAGTGCAGATGGTTGGGCGTCACGATCGACACGAAATCGATTCGCTCGTCTCCGGGAAGCGCTGCCTCGCGCTCGGCCATCGCGTCGAAGCTGTCGTATACGCGTCGCGGATCGAGATGGAGCTCGCGTCCCTGCGCGCGCGACTTCTCCCGGTCCGAGGAAAAGGCGCCCGCAACGAGAGTCGCCAATCCATCCAGAGTGGCGGCGCGTCGGTGCACGGCACCGATGAACGCACCAGGACCGCCACCGACCATACCGAAGCGGAGCTTGCGTGTGAGCATTGCGATCGCTGGATGACGAGAGAATGGTGAACGGCCGGCAAACGATTGTCTGCACGCAAAGTTTAGCGTTCGACGAGCGAAGATTCGAGCCGCGCGATCAACCTCAGCACTGATCTTGCAAATGCGAGACGGCCTCAAACCTCCCGCCCAGGCGGAGTCGCAACGCTGCCGCCGCCGCCCAATGACCCTGTCATTGAACCGAGTGCTGAGCGGCCAACCTCATCGCCAGCTCCATGAGCGCGGACGGTGAACTGCGGTTCCTCGCGCTCGTGGCGAACGAGGTCCCCGCGCTCGAGGTGTTGCAGGGGAAGAGCAACGTCGAACTGGGGTGACCTCGTGCAAATCGCGCAGCCGCTCGCAGGCTAGCGCCGTGGGGATCCGCACGGGCCAAGTCGTTAGGTGATGGTCCGCTCTTGAGGCGACGCAGATACTTTCCAGACCACATGGACAATGTCACCCACTCGCTCGCCGGCCTCTTGCTCGCCGAGGGGGCCATACGCCTTCGCTCGCGCGTCACGAGGTCGGAGCCGTCGCGCCAATTCCGTGCAGTGGCCGCGATCTCCTCGATGATCGCGGCGAATTTGCCAGATGCGGACCTGCTCTACAGCGGTCTGGGTGGCAATCGACTCCGATACATGCTGCACCACCGCGGTCACTCACACACAGTGTTGATCGCGCTCGCCGGTGCCGTGCTGGTCTGCGGCGTGGCAATACGCATATGGCGATGGCGCGAGCGCGAAGGGCCGACTCGAGCGGATACGCGTTGGCTTCTCGGACTCCTTCTCGTGAGCACGCTCAGCCACCTCGTGCTCGACTGGACGAACAGCTACGGCGTGCATCCGTTCTGGCCAGTCGACAATCGATGGCACTACGGTGACGCGGTGTTCATCGTCGAACCGTGGTTCTGGGTGTTGTCCGTACCGACATTGATCGCGGCGAGTGCGCGGTCGACGCCGCGCGTAGTGCTGTCACTCGTTATGCTCAGCGGCCTTGTCCTCGCCTGGCGTCTCGATTTCGTGTCGCGGGGCGCGGCAGCGACTCTGACGGTGGGCGCTCTGGTATCCGTTGCGGTCGCATTCGTACTGCATCCTGGCGCGCGTGCCGCTGTCGCGATCGCTGGATGGATCGCTGCGACGCTCGTGATGGCGGCGGGATCGGCACGAGCGCGCGCGACGACGCTGCGAGCGGTTCACGATGCGGCGCCAGATGCGGAGGTGTTGGACGTCGTCGTGTCGCCCATGCCGGCGAATCCCGTCTGCGCTTCGGTGATCTCGCTCGAGCGGTCGGGACCTGAGTACCTCATCGCGACGGCCCGTGTGAGCGCCCTGCCGTCGCTGGTCGAGGCGGCGCACTGCGGCTCGCGCCAGGGAGGAGGAGGGGGAGGGGGAGACGGATCGCTGTTCCAACCGTCCGCGCGTCGGTCGACGTCGGGGCTGCAATGGGATGGTGCGTGGAGCGCACCGGTCGCCGATATCGCGTCGCTGGGGCGAGCGAGTTGTCCCGCGTTCGCCGCAATGCGCTTTATTCGAGCGCCGATCTGGCGCGTTCTTGGGGACTCGACCGTTCTGCTCGGCGATGCACGCTTCGGTGGCGGCTCGGGGAACGGATTCACCGATGTGCGTGTGCCGCGCAATTCGGCGGGATGCCCGACTGCCGTCCCGCCGTGGACGCCGCCACGAGCGGACTTGCTCGGCTTTTGAGCATTTCATCGTCGAACGAGCGTGGTAACGATCACGTCGATGAGCTCAATGCAAAAAGATCTCGATCGCACAGGGAACGCCAATCGGCTGGATAATTTCGCACGCGCCTGACTGTTCTCTCGCTCTCGAACACGAGCGACGGCGTGCAGCGACGATCGAATGGGAGCGGCGCGAGCTCGTACACGAGCCACGAAACGCCGTCGAGGAAGATTCTTCTCGCGTTCCTGTGTGCTTCCGCCAGATGCATCGAGGGCTTCGAGGGGTCGGCCACGTCAATGACCTCGCCAGATGGTTCGTGCCTCGGTCACTACGATTCTCATTCGATCAACCGGCGGACGGGCGGTGCCGCTTCAGCGGTCTCGCACCAAGCGCGTAGACAATCCTCCGAGACCGTCGCCCAGCCTTCCGGCGTCTCGGGAACGGGGGCGAGCCGACGGCGCTCGCCATCCTGTGCTTCGAAAGCGAGCCATCCGTTCGCCATGCGCGTCGAAACGCGGGTGCGCGACTCGACATAGCGCCGCCGTTCACGCAGGCCTGGCGGTGGACCGGCGTTCTGCACGCGCCGTTCGGCGAGCGTAGGGAACACGTCCCACACGGTCCAGCGCCGCCCGCGCGCATCGACGAATTCGCGCAGCGCCATGCGCCTAACGAGCCATTGGCTGCGCCCGCACGGAATCGTTGTTCGGAGGGAGCGGCACGCCCGAGGGATGGAGGTGGTACACGGCTGCACGCGAGCTCAATCCAAAACAAGAGATGCAAGTTTGGTGCGCGCGCCAGACGATCCCTATCGCGATCGGGTCGGCAGCGTCGTATAATACGCCGCCCCGGTTGCGTTACGCTCACCCAGAAAGGGAGACATCGCGCATGCAGCGCGTTCGCTCGTCCTCACGCAACGATGGAAGCCGCGTTGGTCGCACACGGTTCGTGGCCCTGTCGACGCTTACCGCGGCGACGCTGCTCGTCGTGATTGGCGCGCGAGGCCCGATGCCGCTCGACGCAGCGACGCATATGGCGCCGGACAGCGTGACCTTCGCCGCCGACGTCGCACCGATTCTGTACCGGAACTGCGTGACGTGTCACCGGCCAGGCGGAATCGGCCCATTCTCGATGCTCAACTTCGACACGGTGACCGGCCGCCTCAAGGACATCAAGGACGTGCTGAGCGAGGGGAAGATGCCGCCGTGGCAAGCGGTCGCACCGCCGGGAACGTTCCGCAACGAGCGTCGTTTGCCCGATGCGGAGCGTCGCACGATTCTCCGCTGGATCGCGACTGGCGCAAAGTTTGGAGATGCCGCGCAGATGCCACCGGCGCCGACGTTCAGCTCGGAGTGGGAGATCGGCACGCCCGACGCGGTGCTCACGATGAAGGAAGAGTTCCACGTGCCGGCACGCGGTACGGTCGAATACATGTACTTCGAGGTGCCGACCAACTTCACGGAAGACAGGTGGGTTCAGGCGATCGAGATCAAACCGGGTGCGCGCGACGTCGTCCATCACGTGCTGGTCTTCGCGCGCCCTCCGGAACAGTCAGTGCCTAACGCGGCGGCGCCTGCCGTGACGCCGGCCGGCTCGCCGGCGCGTCCAAGACCCGTCGTCGTCTTCGATTCCACGCAGTTTCAGGACGACGTGCCGCGCAAGGACTCCCTCCACGCGCCGCCGAGCCGCCTCGGGAATCTGATCGGTACGACGGCGCCGGGCACCAACGTGCTCGTCTTCCCCGAGGGTACCGCGCTCCGCATCGCCGCCGGCTCGATCCTCACGTTCCAAATGCACTACACGGCGAAGGGGCACGAGCGCATGGACCGCACGTCGGTCGGTTTCCGATTCGCGAAGGAGGCGCCGTCGGAACAGATCTACGCGACGCATTTCTTCAACGGACAGTTTACGCTCTTACCCGGCGCGAAGGACGTGCAGGTGCCCGCGGGTGTCGGCTTCAACGAGGCGGTGCGGGTGTATGGGCTCTTCCCTCACACACACCTTCGCGGCAAGCGGTGGCAGTACACCCTCGTGAAACCGGATGGCTCGTCGGAAGTGATCCTCGACGTACCGAAGTACGACTTCAATTGGCAGACCTACTATCTCTTTGCCAAGCCACTCGAGATCCCGGCGGGCGCGCGCATCGTGGCGCGCGCCTGGTACGACAACTCCGCGGACAACGAGGACAACCCCGATCCCTCGGCGACGGTGCACTGGGGCGATCAGACGTGGCAGGAGATGCAGTACACGGGGATGTTGTATAGCGTCAACAGCCGGCGACTCAAGCCAGCCGCGAAGTAAAAGCTGGTCGTTGGTTGCTGGTGGCCGCGCTGAAGAGCACAACTGTCTTCGTTGCACCGAATTCACAATCGACCCTTGAGACCACAACATTATGAGACACGCATTCGTTGGCGCATTGATTGCCACGGCGGCCGCCGGTGCTTGCAAGAGCGAACGTACTCCCGCCGCGGACACATCGGCTGCCGCGCCGGCCGCGGGCCAGTCCACCGCCGCAGCGACAGCGACGCCGGCACCATCGAACGCCGGCGTCACGATCGCGAGTCCAGCGAAAGGCGCTACGACGGGCAAGGATGTCGCGGTCACGCTGCACGCCGAGGGAGTGACGATCGCCAAAGCAGACGGCAAGAAGGTCGAGGGCATCGGTCACTACCATCTCTTTCTGGATACGATCCCGACGGCGGACAACGTTCCGATCCCGCCGACGTCGAAGAAAATCGTGCACATCGGTACGGGCGATTCGACTTATACGTTCAAGGGGCTCGCCGCTGGTCCGCACCGCATCATCGCGGTCATCGGCTACGGCGATCATTCGCCGATGCCGGGCCGGCGTGACACGGTCAACTTCACGGTCAAGCCGTAGCGGTTGGCGCGACGGGGGCCCTCAGAACGCCTCGAGCGACCGATAATGGCCATTATCGTCAAGCGCGATCACAACGCTCTAAGGAATGATGGGTGAGTGCTCAGGGGCGGGACTGGTATTGCCCGCGCGCGTGAGGCGGTGCACCTTGGTGCGCCCCGAGATTCGCAAACGATAAACCACTCCTCTCCCCAAACGAGGCTCGAACGATGAACGCGACTCGAACGGCAGTTTCGCTGGTTGCCGGGATGCTCCTCACCGGCTGCGGTGCCATCCTGCACGGAGCGCGGCAGAACATCGAAGTGCAGTCGTCACCCGCTGGCGCGAGAGTCGAAACCGCGCCGGCGACGGGGACGTTCACGACGCCGACGACGCTCAATCTGGAGCGCAAGAACAGCTACGTGCTGACGTTCACGAGCCCGGGGTACAATCCCGCGACGTTCAATCTGCATAACGGCATCGGGACAGGCACGGTGATCGCCGACGTGCTGCTTACGGGTCTCATCGGTGTGCTCGTCGACGGCATGACGGGCTCTTGGTACGGACTGGAACCCGAGAGCGCGAACGTGACGCTCACCCGAGCGACGACCGGCGGCTCCGGACCGGAGGAGATTCACATCCAGCTGCGCGAAGCCGACGGCAAAGGCAAAGTCGAGCTGAAGTCGGACGCGCCCGGCGTGTCGGTGCGCGTCGAGCGGAAGTAGTTCAAACTCACTCAACCATTTGCTCGGCAGGCGCGCCGGACGTTGCGGCGCGCCTTTTTTTTGTGGTTGAGCCGGGCTTGACTCGAAGCGGAGGCGCTTGCTCTGCACAGTGCTGCTGTGCTTCATTGCTACGGACCGGAAGCGTCGTGCGCGCTCGACGTCTGGTCATGTAGTCGTTAGGCGTCGCGAAGGAGAACAATCATGGATATCAAGCGAGCGGGCTCGCAGCCGTCCGCGAAGGGAAGTTCCGAATGGTTCACCGGAACCGTTCGAATCGACCCGTTGTTTCAGGCGCCCCCGCCGGCACGCGTTGTCGCCGCAGGCGTCACCTTCGAGCCCGGTGCGCGCACGGCGTGGCACACACACCCGCTCGGTCAAACGTTGATCGTGATCGCGGGGTTCGGCCTGGTTCAGCGCGAGGGCGGACCCCGCCAGGAAATCCGCCCTGGCGACGTGGTGTGGTTTCCACCGAACGAGAAGCACTGGCACGGTGCGTCGCCGACCACCGCGCTGACCCATATCGCCGTTCAGGAAGCGCTCGACGGCAAAAATGTGAATTGGATGGAGAAGGTGACCGACGAGCAGTACGGCGCCGCGAGCACACCCTAGCCCTTTCTCTCATGCTGCCCACGCGCAACCTCGGTAATCAGGGCCTCACCGTCTCCGCGATCGGGCTCGGCCTCATGGGCATGAGCCACGCCTACGGCACGCCGGACGAACGCGACGAGCGCGAGTCGATCGCGACCATTCACCGGGCCATCGAGCTCGGATGCTGCTTTCTCGATACGGCCGAGGCGTACGGGCCGGGCAAGAACGAAGCGCTGCTTGCGGGTGCGTTGAAGTCGCTCGGGAGCGGTGCGAGAGATCGTGTCATCATCGCGACGAAATTTGGTTTCACGTTCAATGAACAGGGCGTCATCGCCGGCCTGGACAGCCGGCCGGCGCACATTCGCGAGGCGGTCGACGGCTCGCTGCAAAGACTGGCGACGGATCATATCGACTTGCTCTATCAGCATCGCGTCGATCGCGCCGTGCCGATCGAGGACGTCGTCGGTACGATGGCGGACCTCGTGCGCGTGGGAAAGGTGCGCTTTCTCGGTCTGTCGGAGGCAGGCGAGCAGACGATTCGTCGCGCGCACGCGGTGCATCCGATCTCGGTGGTCCAGAGCGAATACTCGCTGTGGGAGCGCAATCTCGAGCCGCGTATCGTTCCGCTCCTGCGCGAGCTGGGTATCGGCCTGGTTCCTTTCGCGCCGCTGGGCCGCGGTTTCCTGACGGGCACCGTTAGGCGCGCGGAGGAATACCCCGAGGGTGATTTTCGGCGAGGGGACCCGCGGTATCAGGGCGAGAATTTCGACGCGAACATGCGGGCAGCGTCGGCGGTGCGCGAGCTGGCGAAAGGCAAAGGCGCAACGCCGGCGCAGGTCGCCCTCGCGTGGTTACTCCACAAGGGTGACGACATCGTACCGATTCCCGGCACGAAGCGACGCCGGTATCTCGAGGAGAATCTCGGTGCGGTCAACGTGCGTCTGACGCGTGACGAGCTGTCCACGCTCGACGCGGCACTGGCACCCGAGCGAGTTTCTGGCCCGAGATATGCGCCTGCCCAGCAGGCGACGGTCGATCGTTAGGCATCTGCTTCTCCGCGTATGAACGAATTCGAGAGCGAGTGGTTTGCGAACGAAGCGTTCTGGCGCGAAACGTACCCGTTCATGTTTCCGGAGAAGCGCGTTGCGGCCGCAACCGGTGAAGTCGAGCAGATTATCGCCCTATCCGAATGCGCCGGCGGTCGCGTCCTCGACTTGGCGTGTGGACCCGGGCGGCACAGCATCGCGTTCGCTCGGCGCGGCTTTGCGGTGACAGGTGTCGACCGGAGCCCGTTCTTGCTCGAGCACGCACGGGTGCGCGCGCGTGAGAATGACGCCGACATCGAGTGGGTGCAATCAGATATGCGGGCCTTTCGCCGGTCGAGCAGCTTCGATTTGGCGGTCTGTCTCTTCACCTCATTTGGATTCTTTCGCGATGACGCGGATAATCGGCGCGTTCTCGAGAATGTCGCGACGAGCCTTCGGCCCGGCGGTGTGTTCGTGCTCGACCTGCTTGGCAAAGAGATTCTGGCGAAGGTGTTCACCCCGACTTCATCACACGAAATGGCGGACGCGCTCATGGTGAGTCGCCGCCGAGCAGTCGAGGATTGGTCACGGATGGAAAACGAGTGGCTGGTCATCCGCGACGGAGCGTCGCGGACATTCCCGTTCAGTCACTGGATCTATTCGGCGCGCGAGATCAAGGAGATGTTCCTCTCGGCGGGCTTCGCAGACGTTTGCGCGTACGGAGACTATTCGGGGGCACCGTACGGCCCGGAAGCAACTCGGCTGGTGATCCTGGGCCGCACCGATCCGCGTTAGGCAAGCGAGCAGCCCAACAGTGCGCAACAAGCCGTGCCCATCGCTCGAGCGCTAATCAGCCCGCAACGCGATTGCGGGGTCGACACGGCTGCTCGACCGTGCTGGAATGGCGCTCGCCAGGAGTGCGACGACGCCGATGATCGTGGCCACGATGCCTAACGTCACAGCGTCACTCGGCGAAACCTCGAAGAGCAGCGAAGTGAGGAGACGATTCGTCGCCAACGCAGCGATCATGCCGCTCACCGTGCCTAACGTTGCGAGTAGAACACCGCGGCGTACGACGAGGCGGGCGACCTCGGCCGGTGACGCGCCGAGGGTCATGCGAATACCCAACTCGCGCCGGCGCTGACGCACCATGGTGGCCAGAATGCCAAACAAGCCAACGCTTGCGAGGACGACGGCGCTCAGCCCGAAGAGAATGAGCAGGAGCGCGTTCATCCGCGGCTGCGCGAGCGGGCCGGCGAGCAGATCGTCGAACGGTACGACGCGCGCGAGCGCAACGTCGGGCGCGACGTCGGCGGCAACGTTTCTCAGCGTGGCTGCGACATCGCCGGGAGATCGTGTCGTTCGCACGATGAGCGTCGTCGGTGCGAAGGGGAACTGTGACTGCAGCAGCGGGAAATAGATCGTCGCACGACGCTCGCGCAGATTCCGATAACGTGTATCCGGCACTACGCCAATCACGGTCATGAATCCTGAAGCCGGGGATGCTCCGCGCTGGATGCGCTTCCCGATCGGGTCCGCGTTAGGCCAGTAGTAATGGGCCGCGCCCTCGCTCAGCATGACCACCTGCGGCGCGCCGGCGCGATCCGCTTCGGCAAAGGCGCGTCCCTTGGTGACGGGGAGACCGAGCGCGGCGAAGAACTGCGGCCCGATAACCTCGAAGTCGAGCATCGGATTATGCGCCGCTTCCTCCTCGGACTGACCCTCGGCGCTCGGCCGCCCTTCCCAGCTCCTCGTGTCGGAGTATGGGACGGACACGACGGGAGATGCGGCGAGGATGCCTGGCATCGCCTGGATGGAGGTGAGAAGTCGCTCAATCAACCCATTCGCGGCCGACTGGTCGTGATCGCGCTGAAGCACCAACTCGGCGACGATGACATGCGCGGGCATGAAGGCCAGATCGGCTCGCTGCAGGCGCCAGAGGCTGCGGGAGAGAATGCCCGCGGCCGACAGCACGAGCACGGCGAGCGCCACCTGTGCTGCGACCAACGACTCGCTGAGTAGTCGTGAGCTACGGCTCGCGCTTTGGCGTCCATCGGACCGCAAGGCGCCCTGAAGGTCCGTCCGGGACGCCATCAGCGTGGGCGTGATCGACGAGAGCAGGGCCGCGATCGCGGTGGTCGCGACGGCCGCACCGAGCATCGAGCCGCTCACACCGATCTCATCGAGGCGCGGAATCCCGTTCGGCGCGATGGCGACGAAGCCGCGCACGAGCGCGGCGGCAATCAAGGCGCCCAGCGCGCCACCGGCGAGAGCCAGGACAGCGAGCTCGGTCAGCAGTTGACGGACGAGTCGCCCGCGGCTGGCGCCGAGCGCCGACCGAATGCCGATCTCGCGAACGCGCGCCAGTCCTCGGACCAGCAACAGATTCGCAACGTTGACGCACGTGATGAGCAGCAGCAGACCAGCGGCAAGAGCGAACGCAACGAGTGGCGCACGCACGTCGCCCAACACGAGCTCGGGGAGCGTGTGAGCAACGCCGCGCACGTCGGCGAAGAACGCGGCAGTTCCATTTCGATGGAAGAACGTGGTTATCTCGTTCTGCGCGTCGGACGGAGTTGAGCCACGTGCCAGGCGGCCGACGATGTCGAGACTCGCATAACGAGTGTATGGTTGAGGAATCGCCGTGAGGAGCGAGACCCACACATCGGCGCCGCGCGGGAAATCGAGACCTGGCGGCATCACTCCAACGATCGAATAAGTTCGGCCATCCTCGAGCGTCGTGATCTGTCGCTGCAGGACATCGGTGGCGCCGCTGAAGCGCTCTTGCCAGAAACGATGACTCAGCACCAGCACCGGCGCCGCGCCCGGCGCGTCGTCTTCGGGTCGCAGCGTTCTGCCCAGCAGTGGCCGAATACCGAGGACGCCGAAATAATTGCCCGAGACGAGCGCGCGTTGGAGGCGAGACGTCCCGGCGAGCTCACGAACGGTGACGGGCGACGCGCCATTGTACAGAACGTACGCGGCGCGACTCAGCGTCCGAGTGAAGCGGAAGAACTCCTGCGCGCCGTCGTAATCGAGGGGGACATTGTCCAGGCCCTTCCTCGGTGCCTCGCCGTAGAGCACGACGATGTGATCCTGATCGACGACGGGGAGCCGGCGAAGCAGCACCGCGTTCGCGACGGTGAACACCGCAGTCGCGAGTCCGATGCCGAGCGCGAGTACGCCGATGGCCGTTGCCGTGAATGTCGGTGCGCGGCGAAAGCCGCGGATGGCTTGCTTGACGTCCGACTCGATGCTCCGCATCGCAATTTCTCCGGTGCGACGGTTTCGTTCACGAGTTGCCGTCGTCGTCTAGGGAGCACGGCGAACGAACATCCGAGGCACTCGCGCTCCCTCGACTAGCTTAACGCAGAATTGATGGACATGCGCTGCGCCAAAACGCATTGATTACGAATGAGCCACCGAATCGATTCGACGTTGACCGCCGACGGCAATGGCGCCGTCGAACCAGCCCATATGCTCGAAGAGCGGTTCTTCGATCTCTCGATCGACATGCTCTGCGTGCTCGGATTCAACGGCTACTTCCGGCGGTTGAACAGGGCCTGGGAGCGCACGTTGGGCTTTACGGTTGAGGAGCTCCGATTGCGTCCCTTCATCGAGTTCGTCCACCCGGACGACCGCGCGCGCACGCTCGGCCAGAACGGTCGGGTCAGGGGCGGCGGGCAGGCACTGGAATTCGAGAATCGCTACCTCTGCAAAGACGGCTCGTTCCGCTGGTTGCGGTGGAATGCGACGCCGGACCCTGGACAACAGCTCATTTACGCGGTGGCGCGCGACGTCACGGCGGCCAAGAATGCCGACGCGGAGCGCGAGCGCCTGGTTAGCCAGCTGACTTCCGCCCTCGCCGAGATCAAGATGCTGCAAGGTATCCTGCCGATGTGCTCATATTGCCGGAAGGTCCGCGACGACGAGGATTATTGGCTGACGGTGGAGTCGTACGTCTCGCGCTACGCGCAGGTGAGCCACGGCGTATGTCCCGACTGTATGCGGCAGTACGTCGAGCCGGACCTGGCGCGGATGGACACCGAATAACTCGTTAGGTAATCGTCGGCTGTGCCCGCCCGATGGCGCCGCTACGCTCCCGTTGACGGCAGCACGGAGAGGATCTTTTCATCACTCGACAACGTCACGTCCATCGAGTCGCCCGGCGCGAGCGAGAACGCCCCGCTACGGACGACGCGCCCGACGGCAAAGATCCGCGCGATGACGTTCACGCGATTCGCGCCGCCAATGATCGCCGAGGGCACGCGGAGTGTTTCCGTCTTTCCCGCGAAGACGGTTCCGATCCGCATCGGATCGCCACCCTGGCCCATCGCGTAGACGTCGGCCTGGTCGGTCGACTGGTTGTGGAAGACGATCGCTGCTTCGGGCTCGGCGCCTCGGTGGAAGGGGCCGCACGCGGTAGTGAGGAAGACGATGCCTGCCAGGACAATGATGTGACGGACGGCGATACGCATGAGCTTTCCTTCAGGGATCAGTCCGCCCTTTGTTGCAACTCTCGCGCTCGACATACGAATCGATACGCGAAAAGCGTCCCAAACAATCGTCCGGCCATGGCGCCGGCCTGAGGCTCCATGAAAACGATCATCACTGCGCAGACTCTCTGCTATCTGACTCTCGCGCTCGCACTCGGGTGTTCCAAGGAGCCGGCTCGAGGCACAGAGGCAGCGCGTGCGGCGCCTTACCGACCGCAGACTCGCAACATCACGATCACGACTGTGCCTCTCCTCGTGAAGGAACAGCAGGGCGTGCTCCCCTTCCTGACGAGAGACTTCGCAAAGGGGGGTGTGCTGGAGGGAAAGGAGGTTTACGCGTTCTCGCCATCGAATGTCGTAGTCGTGGAGGGTGACACGATCCATTTCACATTCATCAATCCCGAGGACGACGTGCATTCGTTCGTGCTTCCGGACCTCACCGTGCCATTGTCCCCGCAGAAATCGACGAGCGCGACATACGTTGCGAAGCGCGCGGGCATCTACCCATTCGTCTGCGCCATCGCCTCGCACCTGCCGATGATGTCAGGGCAGCTGATCGTGTTGGCACCGCCGTCCGTCGCGACGAGCACGAACTAGAACGGCTGCCTAACGACCGCCGAAGTTGTAGCGCACGCCGACGCCGAGGCCCCAGCGCGTCGCGCCATCGAGCCGGGCGGTTTGCGTGGGGAACGCGGTTATCTCCCAGTGAGCAGAAGGTGCCATGAGATAACCGAAGAAGGCACCAGCGAGACCGCCGGCGGTGACGAGAAGGAGGTTGCGATCCAGGTAGGGCTCGTCGTTCTCTTGAGCGCTCGCCGCCGAGTCGCGCTCGGCCGCGCAGCGGGGCTTGTCATCGAGGCAGCGGATCACCGCGGCAGTCCCTCCCGCGAGCAATCCGATTACCGCGAGGACGGTCACCGTCTGGTCTCGGGACCCGACGTCACGCTCAACCTCCAGGCGCGCGACGTCGCTGCGCGCGAAGAGAATCCGAACTGCCCCATCCTCGTCAGGCTCGACGACAATCGAGTCGTTGCCGATCGAGCGCAAGCGGCCGGTAATCGGCGCGCTATCGCTCGCGCTCTGATACAGACGAACGTGATTCCCCGGTACGACGGCGGCGGGAGAGGTCTGCTGCGCCAGTGAGCACGGGCTCGCGCCGGCAACCAGGGCGAGCGCGACGACAACGGTGAGCGTTCTGGCAACAATCTGCATACGACCGGTCCGTCGTTTGGGTGCGGAGCAGAGTTACGTCGGGCTGCAGCCCCTTCTATCACGACGGACGAGCGGATGTTCCTACGTGTTGGACCGGCTATTCGGACCGGGCCCGGGGAGGTTGGTGTTCGAAAGCCGCGCTCATGAGGTCTAGAATGCCAGCCAGAGATACAGGTAGAGGGTGTTGTTATTCGATGCGTTGCGTCCGGCGGCGTCGTAGTTCGTCGTCGCACCATTGAACTTGTTGTACAGCACGTACTGCGCTCCAATGCGGGTATTCTGCCATGGGTTGTAGGTGAACTCCCCGAGGAGCCCTGAGGTGTTCGGACTTCCGGTGCGGCTGCCGGCGACGGCAGCGGGTGCGTACAGCGCCGGGTCCATGTTACCGCTCGTTAGGAAATACTGAAGACTCGCGCCGTACCGAAGGCTGGGGACATAGGATGCGCTCGCGCGGAGGGTCTCGAGCGAATTCTTGAGAAAGTCTGCAGTCGGTGGCACCACAGCGCGCGCGGCGTTGAGGGTTTGATTCTCGTGGATATAGGCAACCCGTCCAATCAATGTGCCGGGATCGACTTTCTGCTCGATTTGGGCATCGATGGCGACATCAGTGTAACGGTTGATCAGGCCGGTGACTCCCGTAGGGTACAGTTGCGAGGCGAGACCGAAGGTGCCGAGCATGAGATACGTGGACGGCGTCTGATGCTGAAGGGCGACGCGCCAGTACGGAGCGACGCCTTTCGTCACATTGGTCGCGCTCGAATCCAGTGGCTGGGCGGTCCCTTGCGGCGCGGAGCGATACGCGGTGACCTCGGCGTACAATAGATCTCCCCAGAGCGAGTACGCGCCGAGGCCGACGACCTGCTGACCGAGCGCTCCGTCGATGATCGTGCTGCCGATCGGTGATGGCGCGACCTCCGAGCTGATGAAGGGGAAGCCCCACGCCGGAGTGGTGTTCCAGAGGTCCTGGACGGTGGGATTGTTGTTGACCGTCAAGCCGAACAGCAGGTCGCGCGCGGCGAGCGACGTGTGCGTTGCGTACCGCACGTCGATGTTGTCGATGCCGAAGCTGCCATCGGGGGCGGCGTAGGTGAACTGGGTGAACGCGCCCATTTTCGGCGTCAATTGACCCGCGAGGAAGACGCTGAACTGCTGTGGAAATGACGCCGTGTTGTTCTGGGTTGCCGGCTGCGCTTCCGACGTGTGCGTCGTTGACGTGACGAGCATCGCCGACAGGGGCGGGATGGGGGAGAGCTTCAACGTTTCGCTCGTGGTATCGGCCGGCTGTCCAATCGTCTCCAGGCCCGTGAGCGTGTAGCCGTTCAGCTTGAAGAGACGGCCGAACGGTGTGAGTTGAGGAAATTGATAATGACAGGCGCTGCACGCGAGCTTGGTCTGCCGCGAGAAGCTCGGGACGCCCCTGTGGACCGCAACGAGCGCCGCGATGAGCGATGCCGGCGCGACCATGCGATCGCGCCCAATGCCCGGCACGAGCTGCGTCGAGTCTCCCGTCTCGGCGACGGGAACGCGCAAATGTCCAATATCGCCGTTGCTCCCACGCGCGATCGCGGGGAAGATGGCCATCGCACCGCCAACGACGCAGAACAGCACTGCGCGAGCTCGGCTCACACACATCTGCTTGAGTCGCATGCGACGTCCTCGAGATAAAGAAGAGAACCCCGTCCGGCTGGGCGGCCGCGCCATCGCGCCGGCCGACTGACCAAGCTAGATGCCCGTTTCCGGTCGTGCAGTGAGGAAGCCGGGCGATATCTGTCAGAGAAACCCTGACATGGCAGCGGTCGCCGTTAGTATACTCTCAAGCGTCGTGACGAAACGCGGCGACGATGGGTGCTTTGCGCAGAGGTCTCATCGGCGACTGCTCACTTACGAGGCGCTCTGTGGACGCACAAGTGGGGTCTGTTCTCGAGCGGTGGGGACTTGTACCGCTCCGCGTCGTAATCGGCGTCGTATTTCTGATGCATGGCGCGCAAAAGTTGTTCGTCTTCGGACTCGCGGGTACCGCCGACATTATGGGAAAGCTCGGCATTCCACTCGCGACTCTCGCGGCCGCGATCGTGATCGCCGCGGAGTTCCTAGGCGGAATGGCGATCATCACGGGATTCTTCGCCCGCTGGGCCGGCGTGGTGCTCGCGATCGAGATGTGCGTCGCGATTCCCGTGGCTCGCCTGAGCGGCGGCTTCTTCGCGCCCTACGGTTTCGAGTTCGAGTTCACTCTCCTCGGCGCCTGTCTCACGTTCGCCGCGATCGGATCCGGGGGCATGTCACTCGATCGAATGCTGGGGGCGCGCCGGCAGCCATGAGGACGAGCAAGGTTTCCGCGCGGCTGCTCGTTGTTATGGCGGTTATCGGGGCGCGTCCAGTGCTCGCACAGCAGACGGCGCCTGACACCAGTGCCATCACGCCGCAAGCCGTGGATCAGGGACGCGCGATCTTTCACGGAAAAGGAACGTGCTTCGCGTGCCACGGCGCGCAGCTCGAAGGGACACAGCTCGCGCCGACGCTCAAATCGCACGCGTGGCGCGACGCCAAGAACGGCCAGCTCGACGAGCTTTTTCGGGTCGTGACGCACGGCGTCCCGTCGACCGTGATGGTCGCCTATCCCGGCGGAATCTCTCGCACCGACGCGCTGAACGTCGCCTCGTACATCTGGTCAGTCAACAACCGGAACGCGAAGCCGTAAAGGCGGCGTTAGGCGTTCGTCAGTGATTTCGAACGGGGTGCCAGTGTGGTACGCGCGCGATACGGCGTATCCCGCGCCACAACTGCACTGACCACTCGTCATGCCAGAGTTGATAAAGCAACCAGAGCGTGACCAGTACGTCGAAGAGTATGGCGAGGATGATGGCGAAGATCGGGAACAGCATCCCGACCAGCACGATGACTACCGGAGCGCCTCCCATGGGCCTCCTCCCGACCGGCTGCTGCCGGTCGATACCGATGTATCGGTGAGCTGGGCGCCGTCCCACCTGCGCGGCGCGAGCGAAAGGTCAGATCACCGACCTCGGGCTTCTCGCGTGAATCTGCTGCGTTGGAACCGCAGAACAGTCAGGGCTAACCGTACCGTTGCGTCCGCAGTTCGCTGATCCGCACAGATTCGCGCTGCTGCCCCGTGCGCCGGACTCATGGCAGAACTGGCAGCTCCACGCGCGAGGCTTGCTGCGCCGAGTGATACACGCGTTCGGTCGCCTTGGTGAAATCGGAGGCCTTCGCATTGTAGATGTCGATGAACCGCTGCGGGTTTCGATCGACGAGCGGGAACCAGGTACTCTGAATGTGCACCATGATCCGGTGCCCCTTCTTGAAGGTGTGCAGTACGTCGTCCATGCCGAACGTCACGCGCTCGACCTTGCCCGGCACGAATGCCTCCGGCCGCGAGTAGCTGTTCCTGAACTTTCCACGCATCACGTCGCCACGCACGAGCTCCTGAAAGCCGGCCGTCTTCGCGGTCGTCGTTGGATCGTCCGCTGCGCCGACTGGATGCACGTCGATGAGCTTCACGATCCAGTCGCCGTCGGTACCACTCGTGGAGACGAACAGCGTCGGTCGCACAGAGCCAGCGATCGTCAGGTCTGCGGCGAGCGGCTCGGTCTCATACACAAGCACGTCGGGACGAGCCGCCGTGAAGCGCTGATCGTATGCCATGTAGTCCGGCTTCATGCCGGTGTTGTGCTGCTCGAGGAAGGGCACGGGGGCCGCCGGGTCGCTCACGTACTGGTCGAAGGCAGCGCCCTCCTTGCCTAACGGGGCAACGGGTGACAGCGCGCCGGCGGCATGGAGATAGAGTGCGCGCGGCGTGGCCTCTTTCGGGGGCCAGGCATCGAACGTCCGCCACCGGTTGGTGCCCGTTTCGAAGGCCGTCGCCGCCGGCAACGAGAGATCCTCGCCACCCTCGAGATAGTGCCTGAAGAAGGGGTATTCGATGCTGTCGCGGAAGAACGCACTCGTGCTGGATCCGAATCGCAGATCGCCGAGCGCATCGCCGGTGCCGCGACTCCATTGACCGTGCGACCACGGGCCGAGTGCAATCCGATTCGATGTCCCGGAACTCTGCCGCTCGATGGACTCGTGCACGATCAAGGCGCCGCGCAGGTTGTTGGCGTCATACCAGCCGCTCACCGTCAGCACTGCGGGCGTGACATTCGTGAGCTGTGGTCCAACACGGCGCGCCTCCCAGAAGGCGTCATCGGTGCCGTGCGCCATCATGTCGTTCCAGAATGGCGCGCGTCCTTTGAGATACTTGCGGTCGGCATTCGAGAGCGGGCCCATGTCGAGGAAGAACTGGTAGCCGTCGTCGGTACCGAAGTCGAATCGGCCGGGATGCTGGGTCGTCGGCGCCGGTCTCGCGGCACCGCTCGTGGCAAAGAACTCGAACGCACTCGCCAACCAGAAGGCACCATGATGGTGCACGTCGTCACCAAGGAACCAATCGGCCTGGGGTG
Organism: Gemmatimonadaceae bacterium; assembly: GCA_036496605.1. Taxonomy (NCBI): domain Bacteria; kingdom Pseudomonadati; phylum Gemmatimonadota; class Gemmatimonadia; order Gemmatimonadales; family Gemmatimonadaceae; species Gemmatimonadaceae bacterium. Next base: position 113,720 of record DASXKV010000038.1, read on the forward strand.
CTTGCGGCGACGCCGCCTTGAGCGCGGGATGAGCATTCACTAACGCCGCAGCCGTGAAGTAGCCGCCGTACGAGATACCCCAGATGCCAACACGCCCATTGTTGTGCGGGACGTGCGCCACGAGCCAATCGATCGTGTCGTACGCGTCGGTGCTCTCGTCGGCCGAGATCGAGCCGGCCATGCCGCGCCAGGGGGTCATGTGCACGAAGTTGCCCTCGGACATGAAACGCCCGCGCACGTCCTGATAGACGAAGATGAACCCGTCGTCGGCGAATCTCGCCGAGGGCCCAATGGCGCGCGGGTACGCCGTCGGTCCGTACGGTCCGACACTGTACGGCGTCCGCGTGACCATGATCGGATAGCGCCGCGAGGTGTCGCGAGGCGCGTACACGACGGTGAAGAGGTGCGTCCCGTCGCGCATCGGGATCTTCACTTCGGTCTTTGCGTAGCGAGCCTCGATCGGTGCGGGTGCCTGCGCCGCGACGCTGATAGTGAGGACGATCGAGAGGAAGCAGGCCAGCCTGGACGCCGACAGGATTCTCATCGCACCACCTGCTCGAGCAAGTAAAAGGACCGCCCCGCCGCGGGGTCGCGACGGAGACCAATGACGACATAGCCGCTATCGAGTGCCCATTGAAAATGCTGACGGGTGGCGGCGTGCCAGGTGCGCGCGTCGGCCGGTGCCGTCGTGAGGAGCTGCGCGAACTCCGAAGGAATCTCGAGCCGTAGCCGCGGCGGCGTGGCCCCGCCGACGCCGATCAACGGATCGTCCGCTCGGGGCCGCGCGGTGAGGATGGGTGTGCGCTGATCGGCAGGATCGAGCGTCGACGACGCGACGTGCGCGGGCTGCGAGGTGTCGCTTCGGACGACGAGACGATCGGTGGCTAGACCGTGGTGCAAGGGACTTCCCGTGTTACCGTACATGTCCGGCACGTAGCGCACGACGCGCGCACCGAGGACGTTGAGGTTGAGGTGCGCATTCTTCGCGATCAACGGATCGTACGTCCAGTACATCTCGGCGATGTTCCGCCGAAGCAACTCCTGCCGCTGACATTCCTTGAGTCGGCGTCCGACGTGGGCGTCGCGGAGCCGATCGCGCACGCCGAGCATGTGCGACCAGTGGATGATCTTTCCCTCCTCGTCGATACCCGTTAGGCCGAAGACGAAGCCATCCAGCTCAGCGTGGGCATCGAAGGCACCGAACGCGATGCCGCCGACGTGCATCGCGACCTGCAGGATCGTCCCGGGCACCGGATCGAAAGTCGTGCCCCAGATCTCGCGTTGGAGCTCGACGCACGCGTGGTAGTCAGCGGCCGATACTAATGGACGGATGACCAGTGCGACGGCATGCGCGTCGGCGGCGTACGGTGCCGACGATGAGAACGGTGGGGCGGGAGCGGGGTCGGGGGCGGGGCCGGATCGTTGTGCAGTCACAGACTCTCGCGCGACGGGGCCGGGGTGGGGAAGCGAACTAATGAGCGAGTACTCAACGTGATCGCCGAGGCAGGTGGATAATTGAACGCCGCGAGCACGCGCCGCCAAGTACCTCCGCGAAAAAAGAGGCCCCCTTGCGCATACCTCCTAGGTGTACCATGATGGGCTCCGCTACGGTCCTTCCCGGCTGATCGCTTGGCTCGCCTCCGGGCGTGGGCTCCCACCGTCCCGCGTCCGTGACGCATCTCATCACGTTCCAGAGGACACCTCATGGGCAGAATCCCTTCCATACGCGCGGTGGCACGGATCGCCGTCGCTCTCCTGCTCGCGAGCTCGCCCGCACGAGCGCAACGGGACGGTGGCCAGCCCGACTCGCTCTACACGCGCGAGCATTACGACAAGGCCGAGTACATGGTCCCGATGCGCGACGGCGTGAAGCTGTACACGATCGTCTACACGCCGAAGGACACGTCACCGGCGGTGCCGTTCATGCTCCTGCGCACGCCGTACGGTATTCCACCGTACCCGCTCACCGAGTTCAAGCGCGTGCTCGGGCCGTCACCGGAGTTCGATCGTGACGGGTTCATTTTCGTGTATCAGGACGCGCGCGGAAAATTCCGCTCCGAGGGCACGTTCCACGTGCAGGATCCGTACATACCGGTGAAGCACGGACCGAAGGACGTCGACGAGAGCAGCGACAACTACGACACGATCGATTGGCTGCTCAAGAATATTCCGCATAACAACGGCCGCGTCGGGCAGTGGGGAATTTCGTATCCCGGCTGGCAAACAGTGATGGGAATGATTGCCGCGCACCCGGCGCTCAAGGCGGCATCGCCGCAATCGTCGCCCTCGGACATGTTCATCGGCGACGACTTCCACCATAACGGCGCCTTCCGTTTCATGTACACGTTCAGTTGGCTGTCCGGCAATGCACGTCCCCGCGGCGCGCAAACTACGGAGCGCCAGCGGCCCTTCGATTACGGGACGACGGACGCGTACCACTTCTTCCTCAACGTCGGCACGGTCGCGCGCGTGAACGACCTGTACTTCCACGATCAGGTGCCGACGTGGAACGACTTCCTGCAGCATCCGAACTACGACTCGTACTGGCAGGATCAGGCCCTCGTGAAGGACCTCAAGAACATCACGCCGGCGGTGCTCAACGTCACCGGGTGGTTCGATCAGGAAGACTTCTACGGTCCGATGAGCATCTACTACGCGATCGAGAAGAACAATCCAGGGAACAAGAGCACACTCGTCGTCGGTCCGTGGAACCATGGCGGCTGGGGTGCGGGCGGCGGCGACTCGCTAGGTCCCGTGAAGTTCGGCTCTGCGACCGGCGAGTACTTCCGACGCGAGGTACAGCTTCCGTTCTTCGAGCACTATCTCAAGGACAAGCCAGGTGTGCCGCCCGAAGCAGTCGTCTTCGAGTCCGGCACCAACGTCTGGAAGACCTACGACAGCTGGCCGCCGAAGCAGGCGGTAAAGCAGAACCTGTATCTCCAGCCGGGCGGCATGCTCTCGTTCTCGCCGCCGGCGAACGATGCCGCGCCATACGACAGCTATGTCGACGACCCGGCGCACCCGGTGCCATTCACGACCGAGAAGCGACCGACGCAGGGCTTTCTCTGGATGGTCGAGGATCAGTGGTTCGCGTCGACACGGCCCGACGTCCTCGTCTACCAGTCCGAGCCGCTCGATCGCGACCTGACGATCGCCGGCCCGATCATCGCCAAGATGCGCGTGTCGACGTCGGGGACGGATGCGGACTTCATCGTCAAGCTCGTCGACGTCTTTCCCGACAACCTGCCGGCGACGCTCACCGCCGACGGCGCCGTGCAACAGCAGGGCGGCCGCTTCGGCGGGCGCGGTGATCAGCGGATGCGAAACTACCAGATGCTCGTCGGCGCCGAGGTCTTCCGCGCGAAGTATCGGAAGAGCTACTCGAAGCCGGAGCCGATGGTCCCGAATCAGGTCACGCCGGTCGAGTGGGACCTCCGCGACAAGAACCACACCTTCCAGAAAGGGCATCGGATCATGGTGCAGGTGCAGAGCACCTGGTTCCCGCTCATCGATCGCAACCCGCACCAGTTCATGGACATCTACAGCGCCAAGCCGTCGGACTACAAATCGGCGACGCAGCGCGTGTATCACACGACTGCGCAGCCGTCGCACCTCGAGCTTCTCGTGATGCCGCAGTAGGAGTCTTCGTTCGCTGACCGTTTGCCCCAAGTGAAGAGGCTACTCAGATGACTGCGATACAGCTCCTCGATTCGAAGCGGTGGGTCAGGCCGTTGGGTGTCTTGCTGGTCGCGCTGCCCGGCGTGCTGTTCGCGCAAGGCGGCGGCACCGTCGGTGGAACGATCGTCGCGCAGGGCAGCCAGCGACCGCTGGCGGGTGTCGAAGTCGGCGTCGGCGGCGTGGGTGGGAAGGGCGCCATCACCGACGGCTCCGGCCGATTCAAACTTACTGATCTCACCGGTGCGTCGGTCATTCTGAACGTCCGTTTTCTCGGGTATCGGCCCGTGATCGACACGGTGGCGGTCGGCACGACCGACGTGCGTCTCGAGCTCGTCGAGCGTGCGCTCGAGCTGAATTCGGTGGTCGTTACCGGAACGGCCGGTGGCGCGCAGGCGCGAGAGCTGGGCACGTCGGTCGCCGTCGTCAACGTTGCGGACGTCCAGCAGCAGGCGGCAATCCCGAGCGTTCAGGGATTGATCAACGGGCGGACACCAGGCGTCGACGTGATCCAAACCACGGGACAGGTGGGTGCCGGCTCTCAGATCCGGATCCGCGGCGTCGGCTCATTCTCGCTTTCGAGCACGCCGCTCGTGTACGTCGACGGTGTGCGTGCGAACAACGGCTCGACCGGCGTTGTGTCGCGCTTCAATGACATCGATCCGGAAGAGATCGCGAGCATCGAGGTGCTGAAGGGGCCAGCGGCGGCGACGCTCTATGGCACCGAAGCCGCGCGCGGCGTGATCAACATCATCACGAAGCGCGGCGACCCGGGCGCGACCAAGTACACCTTCGCTGCGCAGAGCGGTAGTCAGTGGTTCCAGGACGCCGCGGGGCGCATGAGGACGAACTACTGGCAAAATCCGCAGGACAGCAGTCTGTGGTCGATCAACATGGTGAAGAGCGAAGCGGCGAACGGCACACCGCTCTTCAGGACGGGCGGCATTACCAACTACAGCGCGAGCGCGAGCGGCGGATCGGGAATCTATCGGCACTTCATCTCCGGCGAGTTCAGCGATGCCGAGGGCATCGTGTCGTCGAATGCGCGAACGCAGAAGAATGTGCGCGCCAATCTCTCGATCGTGCCGAGCAGCAAGCTCAGCATCGAGACGAGCACCGGTTACCTAACGAGTTGGACGTCGACAACGGGTGAAGGCGGCTCGGCCAGCGCGATCTGGGGTGAGCTCGCGATTCCTCAGCGTACTCTCGCGGCCTGTCCGATTCTGTTCAATCCCGTGCCGCGAGGTTGTGGATGGGCGCGTGGCAGCATCGTGTCGCCACCCGAGGTGTATGCGCAGACACAAAACTGGCAGGATGTCAGGCGTTTCACGGGCAGCGCGTCGATTCGGTATGAGCCGTTCTCGTGGATGTCGCATCGCTTTCTCATCGGCACCGACTACACGCTCGAGGACGTCAATTCGTTTTTGCCGTATCAGACCGATTCGGTCATCACCTTCTTCCTCGGCTCGCGGTTCGACGGATCGCGCTCGGAGACGACGCAGCAGACGACCTACAACACGTACGACTACGCCGGTGGCGTTCACTTCAACGTGCGGCCCGAGCTCATCGCGAAGAGCACCGTCGGCTTCCAGTACTACACCAACAAGCAAACGGCGTTGACGGCGTCGGGCACGCACTTTCCAACGCCCGGTCTCTCGACGATCTCGGCGACTGGAACCAAGGGCGCGCCGACGTCGTCGCTCGTCGCCAACAACACGCTCGGCGGGTACTTCCAGCAAGAGTTCGCGCTGAACAATCGGCTGTTCCTCACCGGCGCGGCGCGCGTCGACAACAACAGCGCGTTCGGCAGCGACGCCAAGTTCACGACGTACCCGAAGGTCAGTGCATCGTGGGTCGCGAGCGACGATCCCGCCGCGCGACGATTCCTGCCCTCGTGGGTGAGTGAGCTGCGGTTCCGCGGCGCGTATGGCGGCTCCGGTCAACAACCGCTCACCAACTCGGCGCTGCGAACGCTGGCGCCAGTCGCCGGACCAAACGGCCTAACGACTCTAACGAACAACACGATCGGCAATCCCGAGCTCAAGCCCGAGCGCGTCCTCGGCACCGAGGCTGGATTCGAGACGGGTCTGCTCGACGATCGCTTCGGCGTCGATCTCACGCTGTATCGCGACGTGTCGCACGACGCGATTCTCGCGAGCACCGTCGCGCCGTCGACCGCGTTCGGCGCGAGCACGCAGTACATCAACGCGGGGCAGATCAACAAGAAGGGATACGAGCTCGCCCTGAAGGGCCAGCTGCTCAACCGGCCCAGATATGGCTGGGATATGCAATTCAACCTCGCCGGCGTGTCGTCGAAGATCATCAAGCTCGGCTCCGGCGGCGACACGTTGATCAACGTGACTGGCGGCAACACGCAGGTCGGCACGGTCGGCGACGTGTTCCAGCGCATCGGATATTCGCCCTTCGACCTGTTCACCTACCGCGTTGTGAGCGCGACGTTCGATCCGGTGACTCGTAAGGCAATCAACGCGATATGCGACGACGGTCGCGGCGGTACGACGCCGTGCTTCGTGCCGGGCACGTCGACCGTCGCGGCGCCACTCGTCTTCGTTGGACACTCGATTCCGACGACGACGGGATCGTGGATCAACACGTTTCGATTCAGCGCGTTCCGCCTCTACGTGATGATGGATTTCCAGCGGGGCTTCAAGAAGACGGACACGAACTACGAGCAAACATGTCAGGTCTTCAATGATTGCCTCGAGAACATCTATCCCGAGCGATACAGCCCAGCCGTTGTTGCCCAGGCGCAGAATGGCGGACAGCTCCAGAACTACTGGATCCGATCGGCAAATTTCGTGAAGATGCGCGAAGTGGCGCTGACGTTCGATGCACCGCTGCACGCCGTTCACTACGTCGGCGCGAAATCGCTCGCGATCACCGTCAGCGCCCGCAACCTCGGGATGTGGACCAAGTACACGGGTCTCGATCCCGAGAACAGTCTCATCGCGCCGAGCGGCATGAGCGGCAATATCGGCACGGACCAAACCGAATTCCCACAGCTCACGTCGGTCGTGATTGGTGTCCGCCTTGGTTACTAGTACTCGCGATGGCGCGACGAAGGCCGCGCGTCGCCTAACAACGACAACCATGACTCCGATGCCATACAGAAGCGTGCGAATGGGGCGAGCGACGGCGATCGGCATCGTCGTGCTCCTCACTGCATGCAGCACCTCGGACCTGTTGAAGGTGCAGGCACCCAACTCCGTGCCGTCCGACATTTACTCGAACCCGGCCTACGCGACGCTGATGGTGAACAGCGTCATCGGTGACTTCGAGTGCGCGTTTGGCGCATTCGTCGTCGCCGACGGCATCGCGACGGACGAGTTGCACGATGCCTCGCTCAACAACGGCAACTGGAATCTCGATCGGCGCGACAACGGATTCACATCCGGCTTTTACGGCGTGAATTCGTGCACGACGCAGACGGGCATCTACACGCCGTTGTCGACCGCGCGCGGTGAAGCCGACGCGGCGCTCAGGAGCCTCGGCGGCTGGACGGCGGCGCAAGTGCCCAACCTCGTCTCGTTGCAGGCGCAGGCGAATCTGTACGCGGGGTTCAGCTATGCCGCGCTCGGGCAGTCGATGTGCCAGGCCGCATTCGACATGGGACCGCTCGTCGATCAGAAGGGAATGTTCACGCTCGCGGAGGCGCGCTTCACGGCCGCCATTGGTGCCGCCCAAACCGCGGGATTGACGAACGTGCTCAACGCCGCGTACGCGGGACGCGCGCGTGTGCGACTGTATCTCCACAACAACAGCGGTGCGATCGCCGACGCGCAGCTCGTTCCGTCGGGCTTCGTGTTCAACGCAGCCATGGATGCAACGAATTCGCGCCGATTCAATCACGTATTCCAGGCCATATCCACCGCCGGATCGGCAACGGTCGAGACGGCGGCACGGTCGCTCACGACGGAGAATGGACAGGTCGATCCGCGGTCGGCCATGGTGTTGCTCAAGACCGCGCCGGCGGACGGCCTCGCGCAGATCTACATTCCGGTCAAGTACAACGCCGCGACGCTGACGGCCGGCGAAGCGCTGCCGATGCCGATCGCTCGTTATGCAGAAGCGCAGCTCGTGCTCGCCGAGGCCCAAGGGGGGGCCAATGCGGTCAACGTCATCAATGCGATGCGCGCCACGGTGAGTTTGAACCCATACACCGGACCGACCGACGACGCGTCGATCACGAGCCTCATTGCGAGTGAGCGTCAACGCGTGTTGTTTCTCGAGGGCTTCCGCGCATTCGATATCGAGCGCCTCGGCCTCGCTCTCGCACCCGCTGCCGGCTCCCCCTATCTGCAGGGCGGCGTCTATGGAGCCACCGTGTGTCTTCCGCTGCCCGACATCGAACGAGACAACAACCCGAACGTCGTGGCCTCGCAGATCATTACGGGCGTTCGCGGCGAATTCACGATACCCTAGCACGAGCGGTCATTACTCTCGCAGAGGAAACTCCCTTCATGTCCATGCTGTCTGCGCGTGCCGCACTGCCCGCGGCGCTCGCCACATCTTTTCTCCTCGCTGCACAGAGCGCGTCCGCACAGACCAGGGAACCATATCCCGGACTCGACGCGTACGTCACCAAGGCAATCGACACCTGGAAGATCCCCGGCCTGAGCATCGCGATCGTTCGCAACGACTCCGTGATCTACGCCAAGGGATTCGGCGTGCAGAGCGTCGCGGCCAAAACGCCCGTCAATGAGAAAACTCTCTTCGAGATCGGTTCGAGCTCGAAGGCGTTCACGGCGACGCTCATCGCGATGCTCGTCGGCGAAGGCAAGATGCATTGGGACGACCGTCTCACGACGTACCTTCCCGATTTCCGCATGTACGATCCCGTTGCGAACGAGGCCGTCACCCTGCGCGATGCGCTCACGCACCGCACCGGTATCGCGCGCGGCGAGTTGGCATGGCTCGGCTCCGGCGTGTCGCGCGACGAGGTGCTCCATCGCGTGCGATTCCTGAAGCCGGATGCGCCATTCCGCTCGCACTATTCCTACCAGAACATGATGTTCCTTGCTGCGGGCCAGGCCGCGGGGAAAGCCGGCGGCAGCAGCTGGGACGATCTCGTTCGCCAGCGCATCTTCACACCGCTCGGCATGACGTCGACCGCCACGACGTACCGTGGATTAGCAAACACGAATGTGGCGACGCCGCACGGCATGGACCATGACACCGCGTTCACGAAACCGCCATTCGACGCCGACAACATTGCGCCAGCCGGCGCGATCATGTCGAGTGCCGTCGACATGGCGCAGTGGCTCCGCTTTCAGTTGAACGACGGCATGGTGAACGGCAAGCGGCTCGTCGCCAGCGCCGCGCTTCGCGAAACGCACACGCCGCAGATTCTGATTCCGAGCTCGGGTGGCCGTGGCGGAGTTCCGGACACCGCGCCCGTGAAGCGCTTCACGTCGTACGGAATGGGGTGGATGGTCGAGGATTATCGAAATCAGCTCTCCTGGCAGCACGGCGGCAACACGCTTGGTATGACCGCAGCCGTTGGCATGCTACCCGAGAAAAAAGTTGGCGTCGTGGTCCTGAGCAACATGCAGGGTGCGCAGCTCCCCGAGTTGCTCGAGCAGTACGTGTTCGATCGCGCGCTCGGCGCGCCGCTGAGAGACTGGAGTGGCGAAGCCTATGCCCGCTTCCAGCAGCAGCGGAAACGCGCCGATTCCGTGCAGACGGTGCAGCTCGCGGGACATGTCGCGAATGCACAGTCTGCGATCCCGCTGAGTGCGTTCGCGGGCACCTATGCGGATAGCCTCTACGGTGAGATGACCGTCGGCCTCAAGGACGGGCATCTCGAACTGGTGCGCGGCGACATCCGCGGTCCGCTCGAGTACTGGAACGCGAACAACTTCCGCTGGCTGCTTCCGCTGAGCGCACCGACGGGGCCCGCGTTCATCAAGTTTGAAATCAGCGCGGACAATACTGTGACGGGATTGTATTTCGGTCTTGGCACCGACGCCACGTTGCTCGCTCGCAAAGGCGCCCGGGGCGGCCGCGGCGGGAGCGCCGTCACTCAGTGACAGCTCGCGACGGGCATAAGAACACCACCGTCGGCGCCGGTCGCGACCGGGATCATCAATCGCGCTAAGTCGACCCCGCGACGACGAGGCATGACGCGAACGGCGCTGTGAGCGCGTGGTAGGTCTCCGTCGAGAGAGCATCGCGCGCGAGCAGCGCTAGCGCCGCAGCTTCGGCGGCGCCGTGCGCCGCCGCGAACGTGCCGCGCTCGGCGCGCGACCAATCGTGTAACTCGCGACTCGCGATGTGGGCCGCCGTGTCGACGGCGTCGCGCACCCTCCAGACCGCGAGCCCGAAACGGTCGCTGAGCAGCTTTGCCTCCAGTTCATCCCACGCGCGCTGCCTAACGGGAAGACGATCGCGGTCGGCGACAACGGATTCGCCGATCGCCAACCACTCGGCCAACGGAAGGTCGACGAGCCGATCGAGAAAACCGTCGAGGCATCCGAGCGATGTCGCCGGTTGCCCGACCTCCGGTGGTGGGTGCTGCGCGGCGCGCAAACGGCGCGCGAGCGTTGCCGCGCGGCCTGTCGAAGATGCCGAGAGTGAGAGGATGGACGCCAATGTCACGATGTGAACGCCCGAGAGAGTCAGCGTTCAAGGTAGGTCTCGACGCGTAAACGTCGCACAAAAAGCTGAGGCGCGCTCATAAAAAACTCGTAAAACCCAGAGGCCTGCCGCTGATAAGCGTGATCTCGACACTCATCATTCGATTGTGCATGACGACAACGTTACGGTTCTCATCATCGAAGACGAGCCGCAGATCCGGCGGCTTGTCCGGAACGCCTTGCACGCCGATCCGACGTTCCTGCGACTCGGTCTTACCGACGAGGAGCACACCCCGGAGCTGCGGGTCATCGAAGCGGCGGCCGGCGAGCAAGGGATCGACCTGACCGTCACTCAGGCACCGGCGCTCATCGTTCTCGATCTCGGACTGCCGGACATGGAGGGCCTGGCCGTGTGCCGCGAGATCCGACGTTGGTCGGCGGCTCCGCTCATCGTGCTGTCGGCACGACATGCGGATACGGAAAAGGCCGCCCTGCTCGATGCCGGCGCCGACGATTACGTCACCAAGCCGTTCAGCAGCGTCGAATTCATGGCGCGCGTGCGCGCGCAGATGCGCCGGCGCGCCTCACACGTTAGGCAGAATGGCACGGCGGACGTGGTCTCGTTCGGAGACATCGTCATCGATCAACAACGGCGCCGCGTGGAGCGCAATGGCGCGCCCGTGCACCTCACTCCCACCGAGTGGGCATTGTTGCGGACCCTGGTCCATCATCCCCGGCAGACGCTCACGCATCAGCAGCTCTTTCATCAAGTCTGGGGGAATGCTGTCGGAGATGCGCAGCAATATCTCCGCGTCTATGTCGGCCATCTGCGACGAAAGATCGAAGCAGATCCCGTTCGGCCAAGGTTCATCCATACCGAATCCGGCGTCGGGTATCGATTCGAACCCGAAGACGAAGTGGCGTGATGACGCTTTTGTTCGAGACGAGTCATCCCGAATCATCCTTCCGCGACTCCTCGACGCGGCGGAGGATGCTCGGTCGCTGGGCGCTGATGCTGGCGATTCTTGTTCTCGCGACGATCGCGATGTACGTCGTGCGTCGGTCGCTCGACAAGGCGCACGTAACGCTCGTCTACCTCCTCATCGTGCTGGCGGCGAGCGCGGCGGGGGGCCGCGCGCTGGGCCTCACCGTCGCGGGCCTGGCATTTCTCTGCTTCGACTTCTTCTTCCTCGTCCCGTACCTGACGCTCACGATATCGAACCCGCTGGACTGGCTCGTCCTCGTGGCTTTCCTGATCACCAGCGTCGTGGCCGCGCAGCTGCTGTATCGCGCCAACGCGACGGCAGACGAGGCGATGCAGCGCGCGATCGAGGTCGACCGACTCGCCGCGTTGGGCGAGGAGACGCTCAATGCGGCGGACGCCAACGAAGCGCTCCGCGCGATCGCCGACGTCATTCGCCATTCGACCGACGCCGACAGGTGTGAGATCTACCTTCATGGTATCGACGCGCGCATCACGCGCGTCGCACGGGCAGCGCCGAATGACGAAGGGGGGGCGCTCGAGCATCCGCTCGCGCCGAGTCTCGGCAATGCGGAGCGGGCGTCTCGAACCGCGCCGCGCGGCAGCCTCATCGAATGGATCATCGACCATGCGGCGAGCGCGGTCGAGCTCACCGACGGCACGGTGCGCGTCGCGCACGAGCTTCCGCCCCCCCGGCGGTCTCCCGGTGGACAACGCTGGGAGGCTCAGGCTGAAACCGCGGCTGCTGTTCGCGCCGTGACACGTGTCGAGAGCGCGTCCACGCTTCGACGCTTGAGTGAGAGCCTTCGTACCGCTGACGCTGGTGGCCGCTCCACCGCCGACGGCCCAGCGGTGCGTGCGATTGCGTTGCCGCTCCAAGCTCGCAGTCACGCGGTGGGCGTGCTGCGGCTCATGTCCGTCGACGGGCTCTCACTCTCGCCCGAGCAGGCGCGTCTCTTGGTGGCGCTGGCCTACTACGCCGCACTCGGCGCCGAGCGTGCGCGCCTCGTCGCGACGGCGGAGCGTGCCGAGGCGGAACGGCGCGTCGACAGTCTGCGGAGCGCGTTGTTGACGGCTGTCTCGCACGACCTACGCACTCCGCTCACGACGATCAAGGGCATCGCGAACGAGCTATTGCGCGGTGGCGACCCGCGTCGCGCCGCGATCATCGAGAGCGAGGCAGACCGGCTGAATGCGCTGGTCAGCGATCTGCTGGACTTGTCGCGTATCCACGCCGGCGCCGTTCGGCCCGCGCTCGCCGTCAACACGGTCGATGATCTGCTTGGCGCCGCCCTGCAAGGCGCCGCTGGCGCGTTAGGCACGCGTCGAGTCCGCATCGATGTACCAGACGGCGAGCTCCTGGCTGGCCTGTTCGACTTCACCCAAACACTTCGCGTCGTGGTGAACCTGCTCGACAACGCCGCGAAGTACTCCCCGCGCGGCGGCGCGATCGATATTCGTGCATGTCGGCAAGGCGAGCGCCTAACGATCGACGTCATGGATCGCGGCCCGGGTATTCCCTCTGGGGAGCGCGATCGCGTCTTCGAGGCGTTCTACCGCCCGCCCGGTGTGCCGCCCGACATTCGTGGCCACGGACTCGGCTTGTCGATCGCTCGCGGACTAGCTGAAGCCGAAGGCGCGTCACTGCGTTTTGCACCGCGTGTCGGCGGCGGGTCGGTGTTCACGCTCGATCTACCGGCCGCGGCAGCGATGGCGGTCGACGCGGATCTGCCGAGCCTCTGAGCGCCTTGCCCGAATGGGCAATGTTGCGGCGTCCGACCTTGCCTTACAACACTGAGATGTTGCGCTGACTGCCCATCGGCTCGATTGGCGGCAGCGTGACCACCTGTGTGAGCGCACTCGGAAGATTTGCAGGTTTTTTATCTGATCAACGCGGTTCTTTACGCGCTCTTTATGGATGCACGCGTAACCTTTGTCGTCATTCCTGTCGGTTCGACGACGCTCGTCGAGCGCTCTGCGAAAGAGGAGTCAACGCCTGTGATCGACATCATCTACGTTGTCACCACCATCGTGTTTTTCGCGCTTATGATCGCGTACGTCGCCGCCTGCGACCGGTTAGGCCGTGCCGCGGACGTGGAGCGCGGCGGAACGGAGCGATGATGACTCTCGAAAGTCTGGTCACCGGCATTTTGGCCGTCGCGATTCTCGTCTATCTGATCTACACGTTGTTGCGGCCAGAGCGGTTCTAGGCCATGACGCTGAACGGCTGGCTTCAAATCCTTTTCTACAGCGCGTGCGTGCTGCTCGTCGCGAAGCCGATCGGGCTGTATCTCGTGCGCGTGTACGATGGCACGTATAAATGGCTCGCGCCGATCGAACGCGCGATCTATGGAGTCTGCGGCGTCGATCCGGCCGAGGACCAGCACTGGACTCGTTATGCGGCGGGGATGCTGCTCTTCAGCGCGGTGTCGATGTTGCTCACCTACGTCGTGTTGCGGCTGCAGGGCGTCCTGCCCCTGAACCCGCAGCACCTGCCGGCCGTCGTCGACCGGCAGGCGTTCGAGACGTCGGCATCGTTCACGACGAACACGAACTGGCAATCGTATGTCGGCGAGACGACGATGTCCTATCTCTCGCAGATGTCGCAGCTGGCATTTCACAACTTCGTATCAGCGGCGGCGGGAATCGCCGTTGCCGTGGCCTTCGTCCGTGGAATCGCGCGGCGCTCGGCCGGTCGCATCGGGAATTTCTGGGTCGACCTAACGCGGGGCACACTGTACGTGCTGCTGCCTGCGTGTCTGATGCTGTCACTCCTGCTCGTCCAGCAGGGAACGATTCAGAACTTCAAACCCTACCTCACGCTGGCCACGCTCGAGGGCGGAAAGCAGACGATCGCGATGGGACCCGTCGCGAGTCAGGAAATCATCAAGCAGCTCGGTACGAATGGCGGTGGCTTCTTCAACGCGAACGCCGCGCATCCATTCGAGAATCCGACGCCGTGGAGCAACTTCTGGTCGATGTTTACGATCTTCATGATTCCCTCCGGGCTGACATATCTGCTCGGCCGAATGGTGAAGAGCCAGAAGCACGGGTGGGCAGTGTGGGCGGCAATGTTCGTGCTCTTCTTCGGCGGCGTGACGACCGCATACTGGGCCGAAGCGCGCGGAAATCCGATTCACATCAAGCTTGGCATCGACCCAACGACGAGCCACGCGCAGCCTGGCGGTAACATGGAAGGGAAGGAGGTCCGCTTCGGCATCGCGAATTCCGTTCTCTATGCTACGGTAACGACCGACGCCTCGTGTGGCGCGGTGAACGCGATGCACGACTCGTTCACGCCGCTCGGCGGCCTCGTGCCGCTCGTGAACATCCAACTCGGTGAAGTGGTGTTCGGCGGGGTGGGGGCCGGGTTGTACGGTATGCTTGTCATGGTCGTGTTGACCGTATTCATCGCAGGCCTGATGGTCGGCCGCACGCCGGAGTATCTCGGAAAGAAGATTCAGGCGCGCGAAGTCCAGATGGCGATGTTGTACATACTGATCTTTCCCGCCGCGATTCTGACGATGACGGCGGTGTCGGCACTATTGCCGGCTGGCCTCAAGGGCCTGAACAATGCCGGCCCGCACGGGTTGTCGGAAATCCTGTACGCGTTCACGTCCACCGCGGGCAACAATGGCAGCGCCTTCGCCGGCCTAACGGGGACGACCTACTACTACAACACCATGCTCGGCATGAACACACTCATCGGACGGTTTGCGATGATCGTGCCAATGCTCGCGCTCGCCGGCTTCCTGGCGGAGAAGAAGGTTGCGCCCGAATCGGTCGGAACCTTTCCGGTGACGACGCCGCTCTTCGTAATTCTGCTCGTCTCCGTCGTCGTGATCGTGAGCGCCCTCACGTTCTTCCCGGCCCTCTCGCTCGGTCCCATCGTTGAGCACTTGCTCATGGGCTCGGGAAAGCTGTTCTGACCATGACGACGATTCCTACTTTGCCATTATCGCCATCCGGTGAGGCGCGCACCTCCGCGCACGGCGCGGCTCAGCGACAACAGTCGAACCGCAAGCGTCCGCTGTTCGACCCTCCCATCGTCCGTCGCGCGATCAGGGACGCCTTCGTCAAGCTCGACCCGCGCCGCATGGTGCGGAATCCGGTCATGTTCGTCGTGCTCGTCGGCGCGACGTACACGACGGTGGTCTTCGTGCGCGAACTCGCCCATGGGCGATCCGATTGGGGCTTTACGCTGCAGCTCGCCCTGTGGCTCTGGTTCACGGTCGTGTTCGCGAACTTCGCCGAGGCAATGGCGGAAGGACGGGGGAAGGCGCAGGCAGACACGTTGCGCAAGTCGCGCACGCAGACAAGCGCGAAGCGGCTCCTGTCGGCGAACAATGGCCGGATCGATCGGTCGCGTTATGAGGAGGTCAATGCCGAGCGACTGCGCAAGGGCGATCGCGTCGTGTGTTTGCCGGGCGACGTCATTCCAGGCGACGGCGAGGTGATCGACGGTGTTGCGTCGGTCGATGAAAGCGCGATCACCGGCGAAAGCGCGCCGGTAATCCGCGAGTCGGGGGGCGACCGCTCCGCCGTCACGGGCGGCACGAAGGTGCTGTCCGATTACATCGTCGTCCGCATGACCGCGAACCCCGGCGAGACCTTCCTCGACCGCATGATCGCGCTCGTCGAGGGAGCGTCGCGTCAGAAGACGCCTAACGAGATCGCTCTCACGATCCTGTTGTCCGGGCTGACGATCGTGTTCTTGTTCGCGGTCGCGACCCTCCAGCCCTTCGCAGTCTATAGCGGCGCGGCGACGACGATTCCGATTCTCATTGCGCTGCTCGTCTGTCTGATACCGACGACGATCGGCGGATTGCTGTCGGCGATCGGCATCGCCGGCATGGACCGGATGATCCAGCAAAACGTGATCGCGATGAGTGGCCGCGCGGTCGAGGCGGCAGGCGACGTCAACACACTACTTCTCGACAAGACCGGGACCATCACACTCGGCAATCGACAGGCGTCGGACTTTCTTCCTGTCACGGGCGTCGCGCCGGAGCTCCTCGCCGACCGGGCGCAGCTCGCGTCGCTCGCGGACGAAACGCCGGAAGGCCGCAGCATCGTCGTGCTGGCGAAGACGAAGTTCGGCATTCGGGCGCGCGCGATCGGTGGCGAGCACGACGGACATCGCGACGTCACATTCATTCCATTCAGCGCGAGCACGCGCATGAGCGGCGTGGACACCGACGGTTACCAGGTACGCAAGGGCGCCGGTGATGCCGTTCTCACGTGGGTGCGCGATCACGCTGGTCATACGCCGGCCGACCTGGAAACGACCGTTCAACAGGTCGCGCTCGCGGGTGGCACGCCGCTCGTCGTCGCCGAGAAGGCCAATGGCAGTCGCACCGGCGAGGGCGCGCGCATCCTCGGCGTCGTCTACCTCAAGGACATCGTGAAGGGTGGTATTCGCGAACGGTTCGATCGTCTGCGCGCGATGGGCATTCGCACGGTGATGATCACCGGCGACAACCCACTCACCGCGGCCGCCATTGCGAAAGAGGCGGGCGTCGACGATTTCCTCGCTGAAGCAAAACCCGAAGACAAGATGGCGCTCATCAAACGCGAGCAGGCCGGTGGCCGGCTCGTCGCGATGACGGGCGACGGAACGAATGACGCGCCGGCGCTCGCGCAGGCAGATGTTGGCGTCGCAATGAACACCGGTACGCAGGCGGCGAAGGAAGCGGGAAACATGATCGATCTGGACTCCAATCCGACCAAGCTGATCGAGGTCGTCGAGATCGGTAAGCAATTGCTCATGACGCGCGGTTCGCTGACGACATTCTCCATTGCCAACGACGTCGCAAAATATTTTGCGATCATTCCCGCGATGTTCGTGGCGACCTATCCTGTTTTGCAGACGCTCAACATCATGCGGCTGCACTCGCCGCAATCGGCGATTCTGGCGAGCGTGATCTTCAACGCGCTCATCATCATCGTGCTGATCCCCCTCGCGTTGCGCGGAGTGACGTATCGCCCGGCCGCCGCGGCGGTGATTCTGCGGCGCAACTTGTTCGTGTATGGGATCGGTGGGCTCGTCGCGCCGTTCGTCGGCATCAAGATCATCGACATGCTACTGGTCGTCTTGCGCCTGGCATCCTGACGATCTGAGAGGGAAGACTCATGATTCGCAAACAGCTTCAACCGGCGGTAATGATGACGCTCGTTCTGTGTGTCGTCACCGGATTGCTCTATCCCGCCGCCGTGACGGGGCTCGCCCAGGTGATTTTCCCACGGCAGGCCAACGGCTCGCTCGTGATGGCAAACGGCCGCGTCGTCGGCAGCGAGTTGATCGGACAAGCATTCACGAAGGCCGAATACTTTCATCCGCGGCCGTCCGCCGCGGGGAACGGCTACGACGCGACGGCGTCCGGTGGTACGAACAAAGGACCGACCGACGCGAAGCTCGCCGATACGCTTATTTCGCAAGCAATCGAAACCGCCGTCAACACCGACGGCGTGATAAAAGGCGGGATTCCGTCGGACATGGTGACGGCATCGGCGTCGGGCCTCGATCCCGACATCTCGCCCGCGAACGCGCGCCTGCAAGTGCCCCGTGTCGCTCGGGCTCGCGGCGTATCCGAGGCTGCCGTTGGGGCACTCGTGGCTCGTCACGTTCAGGGACGTCAATTCGGCTTTTTCGGTGAGCCGCGTGTCAACGTCTTGCTGCTCAACATCGCGGTCGACTCAGCGTTTGGCCTGCGCAAGCCATTGTCGTCGAAATAATCGCCTCCCATGTCCATTGCGAACCGAGTGATGCTCGGATCCCTTCTCCTCGCGCCCATCGTTGGCCACGCCCAGGCGGCGGCTGACACGACGATCAAGTTCACCTTTGGCGGCTTCATCGATGCGTACTACGCCTACGACATCGACCGGCCGCCAACGATCGATCGTTCGTTCTTTGGCGGCGCATTGTTCACCACGCAGCCGGCCCGGCACGACGAGTTCAACGTCAACCTGGCGTATCTCGAGACCAACATCTCGGGCAAACGGTTGCACGGACGCTTTGCGTTGCAGGCCGGAACGTCGGTCCAATCGAACTACAATAGCGAGCCGACGACCGGCATCGTGAGCGGGCCATCGCTGTCGCGCATGATTCAGGAAGCGTACGCCGGCTATCAACTCCGGCCGACGGTCTGGATCGATGCGGGCATCTTCTATTCGAACGCCGGATTGGAGGGTTGGGCTTCCAAAGACAATCCGACGTACACCCGTTCGCTCGTCGCGGATTACTCGCCCTACTACTCGAGCGGCGTCCGCGCCGTTTGGCAAGCCACGTCGAAGCTCGTCGCTCGCCTGGACGTGATCAACGGCTGGCAGAACATCTCGGAGACGAACAGCGAAAAGGGCGTTGGGTTACGCCTCGACTACACGCCTAACGGGAATGTCGCGGTCAGCTATTACAACTTGTTCAACGACGAAGTCGGCAGCGGTGGCCAGGTCGGCACTCGGCTGCGTATCTTCAACGGCGCCGGCGCGAAGCTGACATCCGGGCGAACGACGCTACTCGGTGAGCTCGACTATGGCACGCTTCGTCCATCGTCGACGGGCGTGAACGCATCGAACTGGTGGGGTTATACCGCAATCGCGCGCGAGCAACTGGTGCTCGGCGCAGCCATCGTTGCGCGCGTCGAGCGCTACAACGATCCTCGGCAGGTGAACATCGTGACGGGGCTTGCGAATCCCTTTCAGGGCAACGGTGCCTCGCTTGGCGTCGATGTGTCGCCGCAACCAGGCTTGATGTGGCGCTCGGAGCTGAGGGGCTTCTTCGCCGCGAGCGCCGTATTCCCGGATGCCGCCGGGTCGATTCCCCGAAAGACCGACGGCTTTCTCGTGAGCTCGCTGTCGCTCGCGTTCTGAGACTTGACGAGGTCGTATCGATGCCCGACGACACATCGCGTGCGACGGAGCGACGGTTCACGCAATCGCGCACGCCGGGCAGCTCCGACTTCCTCGCGCTCATGCGGCAGCGTGAGCGGGGACGACTCAAAGTCTACATCGGCTCCGCTGCCGGCACGGGCAAGACGTATCGCATGCTGCAAGAGGCGCAGGATCTCCGGCGTCGCGGGGTCGACGTCGTCGTCGGCTACGTCGAGACGCACAATCGCGCCGAGACCGCCGCGCAGATTCAGGATCTCGAGGTCGTGCCGCGCCGGAAAATCGCATATCGCGGCGTGACGCTCGAAGAAATGGACGTCGACGCAGTCGTCGCGCGTCGCCCGCAAGTCGCGATCGTCGACGAGCTCGCGCACACCAACGTCCCCGGAGCGCGCAACGGCAAGCGATGGCAGGACGTCCTTCACCTCCTCGACGAAGGCATCAACGTCATTACCGCCGTCAACGTGCAACACCTCGAGTCGTTGAACGACGTACTCGAGCGCGAGCTAGGCGTTACCGTTCGGGAAACCGTACCCGACTGGGTCGTCGGCCAGGCCGACCAGGTCGTCAACCTCGACATCTCGGCGGAAGACCTCCGGCAGCGGCTGCGAGAAGGGAAAATCTATCATCCCGACAAGATCCAGACCGCGCTCACGAACTTCTTCACCGACGAGAACCTAACGACGCTCCGGGAGCTCGCGTTGCGCGAGGTCGCGAGCTCCGTCGATCGCTCGCGTGAGGAGATCGTGCGCCGTCAGGAAAATGGCGCGACGGTGGCCCGTCGAACGGTCGACCGCGTCATGGCATGCCTGTCGAGTGACCCGCCGCTCTCGCGCGTTTTGTTGCGCAAGGCGAGCCGCATCGCGGGCCGTCTCAATACCGACTGGTTCTGCGTCTACGTCCAGCTGCCCGAGGAGCGCGCCGACCGGATCGACAGCACCGTCCAGCGCCATCTTGTCGAGAATATCCAACTTGCACAGTCGTTAGGTGCAGAAGTCGTCAAGCTCGAAGGAAATGACGTCGCCGGCACGCTCGTCCGATTCGCATCCGAACGCGGCGTGACACTCGCGATCGTCGGGGAAACGCGGCGGTCGCGCTGGTATCGATTGCGTCGCGGCTCGATCGTCGATCGACTCCTGGCCGGACACACCGGTCTCGACGTCCTCGTCGTCTCCGGCGCTGACGAAGCCGAGCTCAAATCAGCGACGCGCGACCACCGCGTCGACATCGGGAGCGACGAGTGAGCCCCGGTTTGGCCAAGCGGCGTGTATCGCGCGCCATCGCATGGCGTCTCGGTGCCGGCGTTTTGCCGTCCATTCTCGCCATCGGCCTCGTCGTCGGCTTGTTCTATTATGGCGAATACGGCCGCGAGGCTCCGCGAGCATTTCTCGGTGCCGCAGCGGCGCTCACCGTTGCGTCGATTGTCGTTGCCTGGGCCAACGCGACCTACTTCGCCGAGCGGCTCGCCCGCCTCGCGCATTCGACGAGCAAGGTGTCCGGCGGGAGCGAGCGCACCGACGAGTTCGACCGCATCGAACGAGCAGTCGGCAAACTCGATTCGGCCCTCACCGCGGCCGAAGTCGATCGCGCGCGCAGTGACGCATTGGCTGCCGCGCGACTCCAGGAGCAGGCAACCATGCTCGCCGGGGTCGTGAGCGACACGCTCGCGCAACTCGATCAGGTGCGGCTACCCCTGCAGATCCTCCTCGAAAGCCCATTCGGGGAGTTGAACGAAAACCAGGAAGAGTTGTTGCGCGACGCGCGCATCGCAGCCGACGCGATCGATCTTGCGCTACGGCGACTGGCGCAGGTTGCCGATGTCGATCGCGACGCGCTGCCGATTCAACGCGAGCTCGTGCAGATCAACGACGTCGTGCGCTCGGTGCTTCCCGTGGCGCGCGCTGTTGCCGAGCGACGCGGTGCGCGAACCGAGACAGCGCTCGAGCCCGGCCTTCCGCGTGTCGTCGCCGACCGCGCGCGCCTCGCCGAAGCGCTGTCACTGTTTCTCGCCGACTCCGCTGGCGAATCGAGTGGCGCAACGTCGTTGCGCATCTCGACGGCGCGTGTCGGATCGAGCGCCCTCATTCGCATCGCGCCAGTGAGCTCTGCCGCGCGCGCTGCGGCGCCGGTCGACGTGCAATCGAACGGATCGCTTCCCGATGGTGCAGAGCGCTCGACACTCATCCTCGCATCCCGATTGATCTCGGCGCAGGGCGGTGAGGTCGGCATCGACGACGGTGCATTGGTGCTTCGCGTCGGCTGAACGCGCCAAGCGTTAGGTCAGAACGGGCAGCCAATCATTCATGGTCTGCCTCCCGCATCCAGCACCGGCATCCCCGCACCTACACTCCGCGCTCGTCGTTGAGATTCTCGCGATCGAAGAAGTCTTCGGCGCGTCGCGCTTCGTATTTATACTGCAGTTGCGCCATGCGCTTGATCAGCGCCTGAAATTCGTCGTCGGACAAATCAGGAACCAACGGCCGAATTCTCGCTTCCAAATCACGCCGTAATGCCTCGAGCCGACCATCCGCCATCGGACATCCCGTTGAATTCGTGACCCAAGTCGCAACCTCGATGCCGTACGGCGTGTCACGCACGGAATGGACGGCCATTCGCGTCTTCTTCGACGAGATGCATAGTCCCTGATGCTCGTCGGACACTTCGGCATCGCGCAGCTCGGTAGGGCCGCGCGACGAGAAATCCCCCTGGCGTGGCTTGTCGTCGCGGCGTACTTGCCAGACCTGCTCCGCGTGCCGCTCACGCCGCTAACCACGCATCACGAGGTGCTCTCGCATTCGCTGCCCATCGTATCGGCGCTCGCGCTCGCGGTTGCCGTGATCTGGCTCGTACGCGGCGGACAACTCGGCGCGGCGGGCATTCTCGCCGTCGCGTGCCTGCTCCACTGGCCCGCCGACGTCTTCACAGGGTGCAAACCGACGACCTTCACGGGGCCGTGGATTGGACTCATCTCGTATCGTCATCCGATAAGCGATCTCCTTCTGGAAGGCGCCTTGCTCGTCGCCGGCTGGATCGCCGCGCGCCGCCGCGGTGTCGGCCTGGGCAAGTGGTGGCTCATTGCCGGCTTCGCCGTGCAGATCGGATTTCTCGTCAGCATGTACTACGGATCCGAGTTCTATGTCGGCGACCACGAGTGGATGTGGAAGCCAGACATCTCGCTCGTCCCGCAGGCGCATGCACTCGAGACGCCGGTGTGTAGACCGCCGACGTAGTCACGGGCAAGGATCGAGAGTGAGCTTTCATAACCCGCCCGGCCTTGGCATATTCAGCCGTCATGCCGGCCAAACAATCAACGGTCCTCGACGCGCGAGCGGTCGATCGAGCGCTGCGTCGCATGGCGGATGAAATCGTCGAGCTGAATGCAGGTACGGACGACCTCATCATCGTTGGAATTCAGCGCCGCGGAGTTCAGCTCGCGGCGCGACTCGTATCGAGCATCAGCGATCGCGAAAAGGCGAAGGTCCCGCTCGGCGCGCTCGACATCACGCTCTATCGCGACGACCTCCAGACGGTAGGACCACGGCCGGTGGTCGGTCCCACGAATATCCCTGCCGACGTCGACGGCCGGGCGGTCGTCATCGTCGACGACGTCCTCTACACGGGGCGCACCGTTCGCGCCGCGCTCGATGAGCTCGCGGACTTTGGCCGGCCAAAGCGCATCGCCTTGGCCGTCCTCATCGACCGTGGGGGAAGGGAACTTCCGATTCAACCGGACATCGTCGGCAAGCGCGTCGAGTGCGCGCCGGGACAGCGGGTCGACGTTCTCGTCCAGGAGCTCGATCAACGCGACGCCGTGATCCTCAGCGACCGGGAGGAGCCGGCGTGAGCGGCCATGCCGCCGCCCCGTTAGGCAAAGACCTGCTCGGCCTCGAGCCGCTGACGAGTGAGCAAATCACGCTCATCCTCGACACGGCGGAGCCATTCAAGGAAATCAGCGAGCGCGTGATCAAGAAAGTCCCGACGCTCCGCGGCGCGACGATCGTCAATCTCTTCTTCGAGGCGTCCACGCGCACACGGATCTCGTTCGAATTCGCCGAGAAGCGTCTCTCTGCGGACACGGTGAACGTCGCGTCGACGGGCTCGAGTGTGCAGAAGGGCGAGACGCTCGTCGACACGGCGCGCAATCTCGAGGCGATGCGGATCGATATGGTCGTGATTCGCCACGGCGCTTCGGGCGCGGCGCAGTTTCTCGCCGACCGAATCGAGTCGAACGTCATCAATGCCGGCGATGGTATGCACGAGCATCCGACGCAAGGCCTTCTCGACCTGTTGACGCTGCGCGACCATTTCAAGCGTATCGCCGGAATCAAGGTCTGTATTGTCGGCGACGTTCTGCATTCGCGTGTCGCGCGCTCCAACATCTGGGGCTTGAAGAAGCTCGGCGCGCACGTCGCGGTGTGCGGGCCGCGCTCGCTCCTGCCGAACGCCATCGACGAGCTCGACGTCGAAGTCTTCGAACGCATCGAGGACGCGATCGATTGGGCCGACGCGCTGAACATTCTTCGGCTACAGCTCGAGCGCATGCAAGCGGGCTACATCCCATCACTCCGCGAGTACAACCGGGTGTTCGGGGTGTCACGCGAACGGCTCGAGCGGGCATCGCGCGACGTTCTCATCCTTCATCCCGGACCGATGAATCGCGGTGTCGAAATCGATTCCGACGTCGCCGACGGACCTTTCAGCGTCATCCTCGATCAGGTGACGAACGGCGTTGCCGTGCGCATGGCCGTGCTGTATTTGCTGTCGGGCGGCAAGCCGGAGCTGGCGGAGGCCGCCAAGGGCGGAGGCAGCCGATGAGCCGCGCGCTTCTGCTCCGTGGCGGACGAATCGTCGATCCGTCCCAGCGCCTCGATGTGATTGGCGATGTGTACATCGCGAACGAGAAGATTGAGTCGTTAGGCGAAGCGGTCGATGTCGGCTCGCGCGACGACGTCGATGTCATCGACTGCGCTGGCCGGGTCGTCTCCCCTGGCTTCATCGACGTGCATTGTCATTTGCGCGAGCCCGGTCGCGAAGATGTAGAGACCATCGCGACGGGTGCGCGCGCCGCGGCAGCTGGAGGATTCACGGCCGTCTGCGCGATGCCGAATACGGATCCCGTTACCGACAATCAGGCTGCCGTCGGTTTTATAATCCGCCAGGCGGCAAGGGCCGGTGCCTCACGAGTGTATCCGATCGGCGCGATCTCACTCGGCCAGCGCGGCGAGTCGCTCGCCGAATTCGGAGAGATGGTCGGCGCCGGCGCCGTTGCCGTGAGCGACGACGGGAAGCCGGTGGCGAGCGCGCACCTGATGCGCACGGCGCTCGAGTACGCACGCACGTTCGGAATTCCCGTCGCCGATCATTGCGAGGAGCCCACACTCGCGGTCGGTGGCGCGATGAACGAGGGCATCGTCTCGGCGCGCCTCGGCTTGAAAGGTGTTCCTAACGAGGCCGAGGAGATCATGGCGATTCGTGACATCCTCCTTGCGCGCCGCACGGGCGGCCACGTGCATCTCTGCCACATGAGCACGCGTGGCTCCGTCGAGCTCATTCGCTGGGGAAAGGAGCGCGGCGTCAACGTAACTGCAGAGGTGTGTCCCCATCACCTGTCCCTTACAGAGGAATCGGTCGAGGGGTATGACACGAATGCCAAGATGAATCCGCCGCTGCGCAGCGCCGCGGACGTCGAAGCGCTGCAACAGTCTGTTCGCGACGGAACAATCGACGTGATCGCAACCGATCACGCGCCGCATCACTACGACGAGAAGGAACGGGAGTTCGCTGACGCGCCTAACGGGATCGTCGGTCTCGAGACGGCGTTCGCGGTGAACGTGACCTGGCTTGTCGCGCGGGGCGTCATCGACGTGGCGATGCTCGTCGAGAAGATGTCCTGTGCGCCCGCCCGAATCTTTCGTCTCCCGGGCGGCACCCTGCGCCGCGGCACTGTCGCTGACGTAACCGTGTTCGATCCTGACGCCGACTGGACGGTTGATCCGGCGCGATTTCGCTCGAAGGGGCGGAATACGCCGTACGCCGGGCAACGTCTAAATGGTCGCGTCCATCTGACCGCCGTCGACGGACGCGTCATTTATCGACTCGAGGAATGACGTTCGGAGGACCGGCAGACCTCGGGTTGCGCCATGCGATGGTCCGCGTGTGCCGTCGCCTCTACGAGCGCGGGCTCATCGCCGGAGGGGAGGGCAATGTGTCCGCTCGCCTCGACGACGGCTCCATCCTTGTGACCCCATCGGGCGTGCAAAAGATCGATGTCGTCGAGGATGATTTGGTGGTCGTAGATCGTACCGGAAAACGAGTTGCGGGGTCTGGATCGCCATCGTCCGAGTTAGGGATGCATCTGCGCATCTATCAGCTGCGGCATGACGTCGGAGCTGTGGTTCATGCGCATCCTCCTTTTGCGACGGCATTTGCTGTCGCGGGGGAGGACCTCATGACGCCGGTGCTGCCCGAAATAGTCATACAAATCGGTGGCGTGCCGCTGGTTCCTTACGCGACCCCAGGCAGCCCAGCGCTCGCCGACGCGATCGAACCATTTCTCTCGCTTCACGACGCATTCTTGATGGCGAACCACGGCGCCACGTCCTACGGATCGACGCTCTCCATCGCGCACCAGCGGATGGAGAGTCTCGAGCATGCGGCGGAGATTCTGTTTCATGCTCGAGCACTCGGGCACACCTCGACGCTGACCAGCGCCGAGCGTGAGCGACTGCTCGAGGCACGGCGGATCGTAAGTGGCTTCAACGAGAGCGGCGCGACGAAGCGCTTCTCGGACTCGGAATGAAGGAACAGCCCGGACTGGAGAACGTTGCGGCTCTGATACTCGAGCGACAGCGCATCGAGAACTGGCTTGCCACGCTGGACGCGCGGCGGGCGAGCACTCCCGATCACGTCTATCAGCGAGTGCGTGGTGATTACGCCAATCGGCTCAAGGCGATCACCGATCAGCTCCTTGCGAGGAGTACGGCGCTCAAGGGACACGTCGATCAGATCAACGCCCGCCTCACCCAGTTCGCTAACGAAGCAAAACGGCTCAAGGATGTGCGCGCGGAGTCCGAGCTTCGTATGCAAGTGGGCGAACTCAGTGTACCCGACTGGAACACCAAAGCGCGCGAGTGCGACGAGGGTATCGCTCGACTAACCGAGGCACAGGCTCAGGCGCGCGCGCTGCTGGCTCAGGCGCGCGAGGTTCTCACGATGGTGTCCGGGCAAGCGGGTGCGCCCATGCCATCGACGAGCAGCTCGACGTCGTCGCCTCGAGTCTCGCGGCCGATGAATCTCGATCAGATCGCTGGCAATGGCGCGCTGCCGAAGCCCACGCCGTCGAGCGGCGGTCCCGGAATGGACGAGCTCGCGTTTCTCAACTCGGTGGTCGGCAATTCGCCGCCCGGCGTGCCGCCGCCGCAGCCGTTGACTCAGCCTCCCGCTCCAGGTTCTCTCGAACTGGAGAGCGAGGGCGCTCCGGATCTGGCCGAGTCACTCCTCAATCGCGTAAATCAGCGGACGAATCCCAATCTTCGCGAGGACGGAGACGCGGACTCGTTGCTCAAGGGAGTCGGCACTCCCAAACCCGGGAACACGCAGAACCCCTTGGCCGCAAACGTCACCGAGAGCAACCCCATCGTCCTCAAGCCGCAGGGCGGGGCTGAGCGGCACAAGACGCTGAAGTGCCAGGAGTGCGGAACGATGAACTATCCGACGGAATGGTACTGCGAGCGTTGCGGAGCCGAGTTGGCTGCAGTTTAAAGAACGCCACGCTTTTCGCAGTGGTTGGAAAGCAAAAAGCCCTGCTCCGTGCAGGGCTCCCATGCGTCGCCGTTAGGCTTAGCTCGCTTTCGCCAATCTGCTCTTGCGCCGACCTGCGGCATTCCGGTGGATGATACCCTTCCGCGCCGCACGGTCGAGCAGCTTCACCGCTTGCAGCTTGACCTCGGGCGTCGCGCCAGGCGCGTTGGCTTTCTTGAGCGCCGTTCGCAGCGCCGCGCGCTGTGCGCGGTTGCGCACCGTCGCGGCGCGCGTTTTACGCATGTTCTTTTTCGCGGAAGCAATATTCGGCACGAGAGCCTCGGATCGGAAATTCAGCAGCGCGCTCCCCTGAATCCTCAAAGGGGTCGGACGACCCACTGAGGAAAGTAAACGGGATGCGGAGCCCGGAATTTAGGGACAACATGACGGATGTCAAGGCGTGACATCACGTTGAGTGCTTTGACAGCGCTCGGGTCGCGGCGCTAGCTTTCCCGCCGTCCCACCGCCTCTCTCCGCCCGCTCGATCGCGACCAACTCGACCGCCAGACGCTGACGTTGGGTTTCCAGGCCTTACTCCTCTTCGTGCCGATGCTGTTGTTCTCGGTGATCGCGCACGAATACGCGCATGGCTACGCGGCGCTGAAACAGGGCGACACGACGGCCCTGGCGGCTGGGCGGCTCACCTGGAATCCGATCAGGCACATCGATCTCTGGATGACGATCTTGCTGCCAGCGCTCTTGTGGTATACCTCGCACGGCACAGTCGTCCTCGGCGGCGCCAAACCAGTACCGGTCGATCCACGCAACTATCGCAACTATCGGCGGGGCGACATCATAGTCTCGCTTGCCGGTGTTGTTACGAACTTGCTCATTGCGCTCGCCTGTACGGCGCTCATTGCGTTGCTCGGCATCATTGGACGTGCCGACGCCATCCAACCGACAGCGGGAATTCTTCAGGCCATGATGGTCGTCGGCGTGCAACTCAACATGCTGCTGCTCGCCTTCAATCTGTTGCCGATTCCGCCACTCGACGGCTCGCAGGTGCTCAAGCACTTCCTGCCCGCGTCGTGGGCGGTGCATTACCAGCGCGTTGGTCTGTACGGCATCGCGATTCTGATTCTCATCCTCTATCTCGCGCCACAACTGCTGACCTACTGGCTACAGCCGGCAAACGTGACCGCCCGAGCGCTGCTCGACGCGGTACGTTCATCGGTACTTCCCTCCGCTTCGCGGTGGCTGCAGTGAAGGCGATTCTCCCTTCGGCAGACGGCGCTGCGCCGGCAGCATTCGCCGTCGAGCTGCCGCAGTTCTCCGGCCCTCTCGATCTGTTGCTCTCGCTCATTCGCGAGGAGCAGGTCGACATCTACGACATTCCCATCGCGCGGATCGCGCAGCAATTCGTCGAGCGCATTCGCACTTTGGCGCTCAATGATGCCGCCGAGTACCTGGAGATGGCGGCGAGATTGCTTCGCATAAAAGCCCAGCTCTTGCTCCCCACGAGGGATCAAGAACAATGGGAGGATCCCCGGGCCGAGCTCGTACGCAGGCTGCTCGAGTACCAGCAGATGCGAGAGGTCGTCGACCTGCTGGAGCGGCGTGGCGAGGAACGACGAAGCCACTTCGCGCGCGCCTATCTACCCGCGCAACCCGCGCCGCCACAGGCTCCGCTCGCGCTCTCGCTCGTGGAACTGCTCGCCGCCGTGGATCGCGTGCTGCGCGCGGCCTCGCGTCCCGACATGCACGACGTCGTTCCTCGTGCCCTGGACGTGCCTGGCGCAATCGAAGTCATTCGTGCCATCCTTGCGCTTCGTGCGCGCGCGCTCCTGAGCGACATCATCGCGAGCACGCGTGAGCCCTGGCAGGTTCTCTCGATGCTGCTTGGTTTGCTGGAGCTGGCAAAGGTTGGTGAGCTTCGCGTTCAGCAGCCGCGCGCATTCGGCAACGTCGAAATCACTTCCGCCGCACCACCCTCTGCTGCTGCCCGTGACGCCGCTAGCGAAGCTGCTTGAAGCCGCGCTCTTCGCGAGCGCGCGCCCGATTACCACTGAAGAACTGGCGGCGCTGTCGCCCGACGAATCGCGCGCGGCGCTGGCTGCGGCTATTGACGAGCTGCGTGAGCACTATGACGTCGATGGACACGGCGTCGAGCTGCAGGAGATTGCCGGCGGTTGGCAGATCCTTACGCGTGCAGAGTACACCGAGGCAATCGAGCGCGCGCAACTGGCGGCGCGTCCGCAACGTCTGTCCGCCGCCGCGCTGGAGACGCTCGCGATCATCGCCTATCGCCAGCCGATCAGCCGCGCCGAGATCGAGGAGATTCGTGGCGTAGCAATCGGCGGAGTTCTAAAATCGCTTCACGAGCGTGGTCTGATTGACGTCGTCGGTCGCGGCGAGGGGTTGGGTCGGCCACTCATGTACGGAACGACGCCCGTATTTCTCGAGCACTTCGCTCTGCGCCACCTCGAAGAACTGCCGCGCGCGGACGAGTTGGCGATCGCGTTGCGCGTTCCGGCGCCGGCGTCAGTCTCCGAGTAGCGCTCGTGCCCGAGCCGATGCGCATCCAGCGTGCGCTCGCGCGCGCCGGCGTCGCCTCGCGGCGGCACGCAGAGGAGCTCGTCGCGGCGGGTCGAGTCACCGTCAACGATCACGTCGCACAGATTGGCGAGACCGTTCATCCCGATCGCGATCGCATTGCTGTCGACGGCCATCGCATTGGTGCCGTTGCGAGTACCGAGCACGCGACCTGGCTCGTGCTCAATAAGCCTCAAGGCGTCATGACCACGCGCTCCGATCCGCAAGGACGTCGCACGGTGTTCGATCTGGTTCCGGATACGCCTGGCCTCACCTACGTCGGTCGCCTCGATTACCTCACCGAAGGTGTGCTCCTGCTCACCACCGATGGCGATGGCGCGCACCGGCTAACTCATCCGAGTCGCGAGATCGAACGCGTCTACATTGCCACGGTGCGCGGGGATGGACGCGGGGCGACCATGCGCGCGCGAGAGGGCGTCGAGCTCGAGGACGGATTGGTGTTGCCGCGAGCGGTCGAGAGCCGTCCCGTCGGGAGGGGAAAATGGGAATTGGAGCTCACGATCGCCGAGGGTCGATCGCGCGAGATCAGACGCCTGTGCGAGGCTCTCGACCTCGAGGTCGATCGTCTGGTGCGCGTGCGTTTCGGTCCCGTTTCACTCGGCACACTTCGCAGCGGCGCAACTCGGCAGCTCACGCCGCACGAACTGCGCGCTATTCGCGAGATGACCCGATGACGGGCACTGCAAAGTGACGTACAGGCACCTGACTCGTGCGCTGGGGTAGGAGCGGTCAGCACGGTCAGGCCAGGCGGTACTAAACTTGTAACGACGGTCGCACGGCGCGGGCTCATGCACGCGCACGATCTCGCATACCAACGCACACGGAGCTCGCGCGTGGCAACAACGGTGCAGTCCGGGGCAGATTCCCGCCTCATTCAGGACGTTTCGCGGCAAGTCGCTCGACGTGTCGTCGGCCAGGACTACATGATCGACCGGCTGCTCATCAGCCTCCTCACTGGCGGTCACGTGCTGCTCGAGGGAGTGCCTGGTCTTGCGAAGACGCTGACGGTGAGAACGCTCGCCGAGACGATCGACACGACTTTCAGTCGCATTCAATTCACTCCTGATCTTCTCCCCGCGGATGTCGTTGGCACACAGGTGTACGATCAGTCCACCGGGAAATTCCTCGTCAAGCAAGGGCCGATCTTCGCGAACATCATTCTCGCCGACGAGATCAATCGCGCGCCCGCGAAAGTGCAGGCGGCGCTGCTCGAGGCGATGCAGGAGAAGCAGGTCACGATCGGCGGAGCGACCTATAAGCTCGAGGAGCCGTTCCTCGTTTTGGCGACGCAGAATCCAATCGAGCAGGAGGGCACCTACCCACTGCCCGAAGCGCAAGTCGATCGCTTCATGCTCAAGCTGCGCGTCGGCTACCCAACGCGCGACGAAGAGAAGGAGATCATGCGCCGCATGGCGAGCGGTGAGCCGATTCCGATCGATCACGTCGCGTCGCCGGAGGCCGTGATGGCCGCGCGAGCGCGGATCGCGGATCTCTACATGGACGAGCGGATCATGGATTATATCGTCGACATCGTGCACGCGACGCGCGAGCCGGGTGCCGCAGGCCTCGACGATCTGACTCCGCTGATCGAGTTCGGCGCGAGCCCACGCGCTACCATTGCGTTAGCGCAGGCGTCACGCGCGCACGCTTTTCTTCGAGGTCGTGCGTTTGTCACGCCCGACGATGTAAAAGCCATCGGGCCCGACGTACTTCGTCACCGCGTGCTCACGACCTATGAAGCCGAGGCCGAGGAAGTCACGAGCGACGACATCGTGACGAAGGTATTGGCGAAGATAGAAAGCCCATAGAGCAGAGGGTAGAGGGTGGAGAGCAGAGGGTAAGGGGCAATGACTCCATTGATGTTCTGGCGGCGAGCCAAGGCGAAGAGGGCGAAGGGCATTGCGCCCTCTGCCCTCCGCGCTCAGCCCTCTGCCCTTGCTCAACCCTCTGCCCTCCGTGCTCAGCCCTCTGCCCTTGCTGCGCATCGTCCAGACACCGCTCCCCCAACTCGCGGTGTGCCCCCGGAGATTCTGCGACAGGTGAGGCTCATC
Organism: Gemmatimonadaceae bacterium; assembly: GCA_036496605.1. Classification (NCBI taxonomy): domain Bacteria; kingdom Pseudomonadati; phylum Gemmatimonadota; class Gemmatimonadia; order Gemmatimonadales; family Gemmatimonadaceae; species Gemmatimonadaceae bacterium. The sequence goes on from DASXKV010000038.1 coordinate 145,264, forward strand.
GAGCTGCGGACGCGCGGCCTCGTGAACTCGCTCTTCACCGGCGAATACCGCTCGGTGTTCAAGGGGCAGGGAATGGAGTTCGCCGAAGTGCGCGAGTATCAGGCGGGCGACGAGGTGCGTAGCATCGACTGGAACGTCACCGCGCGCATGCGACGTCCGTACGTCAAGCGCTACATCGAAGAGCGCGAGCTTACCGTGATGCTCGCGGTCGATCTGTCGGGCTCGGAGCGCTTCGGCACTCGGCGACGCTTCAAGAGTGAGATTGCGTCGGAGCTCGCCGCGGTGCTCGCGATGTCGGCAATCCGCAACAACGATCGCGTCGGCGCGCTGCTGTTCACTGACCACGTCGAACATGTGTTGCGGCCCCGCAAAGGGAGAAAGCACGCGCTGCGGCTCATTCGCGATCTGCTCGTCTTCGAGCCCACGGGCTCGGGCACCGACATTGCCGGAACGACCGACTATCTCGCCAAGATGCTGCCGCACAAGTCGATCATCTTTCTCGTCTCTGATTTTCTGAGCGAAGATATCGAGCGGCCGCTGAAGCTACTCGCGCAGCGCCATGATCTCATCGCGGTCAGCGTCGAGGACCCGAGCGAGCAGCAGCTTCCGGATCTCGGTGTCGTTAGGCTCGTCGACCCGGAAACCGGCCACACGATCAGCGTCGACACGAGCGATCCGGCAGTACGCGCGCAATTCGATCAGGGCACGACCGACGAGCTCGAGAAGCGGCGGCATCTGCTCCGCCGGCTCGCGATCGACGAGATCCCGATCAGCACCGATGCCGGTATCATCGAGCCGCTGCTTCGTTTCTTCCGTTCGCGCGAGACGCGGGTACATCGGCGATGACGACTCGGTTCGCGCGGCTTGTCGCCATGGCGGCCTTGATGGCGCCGGTCGCCTCCGCCATGTCGCAGGCGACCGGTGCGCCGATCGTGGTGCAAGCCGCCGTGGGCATCGAACCGGACACCGTTCGCATCGGCGACCCCTTCCTCGTGCAGATCGGCATCCGTGCGCCGCACGGATCGACGATCACATTCCCGCAGGCTCCGGATTCGACGAGCGCCGTGCAAGGCTTGGATCCGGTGCGCGTCGAGACACGTCCCGATTCGGCGTCGCTCGTTCAGTGGGGCTACTATCGCGTTGCGGCATGGGACATCGGCGAGCAGTCGATATCGTTAGGCGACGTCATCGTCTCCCTTGGCGGGCGAACGCGACGCATCTCGCTCGCGGGCCACAAGGTCTTCGTCGCCAGCGTGTTGCCGGCAGACACGGCGCTCCGCGTGCCCAAGCCCGCGCGTCCGCTCTACGAGTTTGCCGCGCCAGTCTGGTGGCTGTGGGCCGCAGTCGCCGCAGTCGCGTTGCTCCTGCTCTTGCTGTGGTGGTGGTGGCGCCGCCGCAAACGCGAGCGACCGATCGCGGTGCCCGATCCCTTCGTGCGCGCCGAGCGCGAGTTCGCCCGTCTGGAGCGCCTCGGTCTCATCGACGCGGGCGAGCGTGGCCGATACGTCGCATTGGCCGTCGAGGTGCTGCGCGACTACCTGGCCGCGCGCTATAAGAAGGCCCAGCTGTCGCTGACGAGCACGGAGCTCTCCGCCGTCATGCGCGGCGACCGCGCCGTGCCTAACGACCGTCTCACGCGCGTGCTCAACGAGGCCGATCTGATCAAGTTCGCGCGACGCGCTGTCACCAATGAGCGAGCACGCGAGCTCGGTCGCGAAGCGCGAGCCATCGTGTCCCAGGAGCACGCGGCGACGCGACCCGCACCAGCGACTGCCACGGAGAGGGCCGCATGAGCCTCCTGAGCGGTCTTCAGTTCGTCTCGCCATGGACGCTTCTGCTCCTGCTCGTCCTGCCGATCTGGTGGATCTGGCGGCGCCGCCATCGGCCTCCCGCCATTGTGTTTTCACGCGTACCCGTTCTCGAGCTGGGCCCGCGCGCGGGACGGGCGATCGCATTTCTGCTGTTCCTCCTCCGCAATCTCCTCCTCGCCGGTGCTGTCATCGCGTTGGCGCGCCCGCGATCCGGTGCGCGCGCCGAGAACGTCACGAGTCAGGGCATCAACATCGTTCTCGCCATCGATCTCTCGAGCTCGATGCTCGCTCAGGACTTTCAGCCGCAGAACCGCATCGAGGTCGCGAAGGATGTCGTCAAGAAGTTCATCGCCGCACGGTCGAGCGATCGCATCGGTGTCGTCGCTTTCGCTGCCGAAGCGCTGACGCAGGTCCCCCTGACGACGGATTACCCTGTCGTCAACGCAGCCGTCGACAATCTCGCTCCGGGTCAACTGGAGGACGGTACCGCCATCGGAACCGCGCTCGCCACTGCGGCCAATCGTCTACGGACGGCGCCGGGGCGCTCGAAGGTGATCATTCTGCTCACGGACGGTGAGAACAACCGCGGCGCGATCGATCCGCGCACCGCTGGAAAGGCGGCCGCGGCGTTCGGCATCAAGATCTACACGATCGGCGTCGGCACCGAGGGCATGGCACCCGTGCCCGTCGGCCGCGGCTTGTTCGGATTGCGCTATGAGAATCGGCCCGTGCGCATCGATGAGCAACTTCTCACTGATATCGCCAACGAGTCCGGCGGCAGGTATTTCCGCGCCCGTGACGCGGCTGCGTTGCAGCGCATTTACGAGCAGATCGATCAGCTCGAGCGGGAGCCGGTGCAGACGAAAACGTACGTGCGCTTCACGGAGCTCTTCCGCTGGCCGCTCGCGGTCGCGCTTCTGGCTCTGACGATTGAGCTGGTCCTCGCGGCCTGGCGAGGTCCGCTGCCGTGATTCTCTTCGGCGTCTACTTCGACTATCCATGGCTGCTGTCGCTCGCGGTCGTGCTTCCCGTGCTGGTCATCGTGCTCGTGCGGTACAACTACCGGCGTCGCTTCGCTCGACTCGCTCGGCTCGGCACGGCTGACGTCGTCTCGCGACTCGTCCCGCCTAACGCGATCCGCCGGCCGGGATGGCATGTCGCGCGACTCGCCACCGCGGCGCTCGGCGTCGGCATCGCGCTCGCCGGCCCACGCTGGGGCGCCGAGCGCAACGTCGTGCGGACGAGCGGGATCGACATGGTGCTCGCCCTGGATGCCTCGCTGTCCATGATGGCGACCGACGACCGCCCGAACCGCCTCGAGCGCATGAAACAGGAGGTGCGTCGGCTGCTGGATCAGTCACGTGGCGACCGGATTGGACTCATTGCGTTCGCCGGGCGCAGCTACATCCTCACGCCAATGACCGTCGATGGAGGAGCCCTTTCACTCTTCCTCGACAATCTCGATCCCTCCGTCGTTGGCCAGGCCGGGAGTTCGCTCGCCCGGGCCATACGCCAGGGTACGGATTTGCTCATGCTCTCCAACACCGGCGCCGACAAAGCGCTCGTCGTGATGAGCGACGGCGAGGCATTCGAAGACATCAACGACGTGGTCGCCGAAGCGAAGCGGACCGGCGATCAGGGCATCAGCCTCGTCACCGTCGGCTTCGGGACCACACAAGGATCCACAATTCCCGTGACGAATCCGGACAGAACCACAACGCTCAAGCGCGACGAAGGTGGTCAGATTGTGGTGACGCACTACACCCCGGATTTCTTGAAGGCTGCCGCCGATGCTGCTCGTGGAACCTTCATCGACGCGGCGCGCACGGACAAAGCGTCTCTGGTGAAAAGCGCATTGGCGCGCTTGCGCAGCAAGGCACGCTCGACCATTGGCGGCGAATCGAGAACGCCACGCTATCAGCTCTTTCTTTTCCCCGCCGTACTATTGCTACTCCTCGATACCCTGCTTGGCGAACGACGTGGCCGTAGTCGGAGTCGTTCTGCCGCCGCTCAGACGACGGTGAACGCCGCGGCTGCGATCGTCCTCATGCTCCTGCCGACGCTTTCGGCGTGCGCGGGATTCCTGCCATCCTCTTCGCCGTCGGATAAGGCTGCTCGTGCGTATCACGGACAGAACTATCAGCAGGCCGCGGTATGGTACCGGAGTGCAATTGACGGCGGCGATAAACGGCCGGAGACTTTGTACAACTACGGCACGGCGCTCCTTGCGGGGGATTCCCTCCAGGGCGCTTCCGAAGTGCTGGATCGGCTGAGCGACGTCCAGGATCCGGAGCTGCGTTATCGCGCACTCTTCAATCTCGGCCTCGCGCAGCTCAAGGCGGGGCTCGCGGCGCCAAAGGACGCTGCCGCCGAGCCACTCGACGCGGCTCTTGCCGCCTATAAGAAAGTTCTACTGATGCGACCGAACGATCTCGATGCCAAGTGGAACTATGAGTTGGCACTGAGAAAGAGAGAGAAGGGTGGTGGCGGCGGCGGTGGCGCTGGTGGCGGACAATCCAATACGTCGCCGCAGCAGCAACAACCGCAGCCGACCGGCGGGCTCGGGCAGCAGCAAGCCGACCAGTTGCTCGGCAGCGCGGCGCGCGAAGAGCGCGACGTACAGGCGAAGAAGCAAAAGCAAACTCGCGTTGAACCGCCCCCAGGCGGAAAAGACTGGTGATCTCACTCCTCGTATTCGCACAGCTTGCGATCGTTGCTCACGCACCGGACGTGGTCGCGGCGTGCGATGCCGTCGAGGTCACCGTTGCCGTCAGCGCTCCCGGTAGCACCGCGCCGCAGGTCATTGCCCCTGCCTTTTCTCCCTTTGATGTATTGCGTTCGTCGGTGACACCGCACGTACAGCTCGATCCACGAAATGGCGGATCGATCATCGCGGAGTACCGCTACGTTCTTACGACGGATCAGTCGGGGACGTTCACGCTTCCGCCCTTCGAGGCGCGTCTTCGCGATGCGACGATACGCTCCAAACCGGTACGGATTACCGTCCGCGGCACTCGCGCCGGCGATGGTGTGCCGACGGTTGTTGCGCGCGCCCGCGTCGACACCAGCCTCGACGTCAACTTTCGCGCGCTCACCGAACCCGAGACGGTGTACGTCGGGCAGCAGGCGAACTACGAAGTCGCCGTCTTCCTCAACGAAACGGTACGCGATCGCCTGCGTCGCAATCCGACGTTCTATCCTCCCGACATGCAGGCGATGCTCGCGTACGACCTGCCTCCAGTCACGGGCGAGCCTCCGAAGCGAAAGGTTGGTACGCGATGCTTCGACGCGCTCGTGTATCAACGCGCGCTTTTTCCTCTCGTACCGGGCCGATTCGTCATCGCACCGGCGCAACTAGTCTACGCGCTGCCGCTCTCGTCGAGCTTCTTCAGTCGGGAGGAGTCTCACGAATTAGTGACCGACAGTACGATTCTCGTCGCGGTCGATCCACCGAGCGCCGGGCGACCGAGCGAGTACATGGGCGCCGTCGGTAATCTGTCGATTGCCTCCCGGCTCGACAGTCGGCACGGCCGCGTCGGTGATCCGATGCTGCTCACGGTCAGGCTCTCCGGCGCCGGGAACGTCAAGCTCTTTCCGCCGCCGCGTCTCGATATTCCGTGGGCGAACCTTGTCCGTGCCGACGAGCGCGTACAGGTCGACTCGGCGGCGCGAAAAATCCGCGGTGCCAAGGAATTCGATTGGGTGCTGACGCCCAAAGTCGCCGGTGAGCTGGACGTGCCGCCGATTCGCTACGGGTATTTCAATCCGGACACGCGTCGTTATGCGGTCGCCGCCGCGGCCGCCGAGCACGTCACGATCGCGCCAGGCTTTCTCGCCGTCGGCGACACCTTGCGTTCGGAGCCGCTGCTGTCGATTCGGCCCAACTATCGCGGGCCGTTGAGCCGCCCGCCGCAGGATCGCGGCTCTTTCTGGCTCCTGCTGTCGCTGGCGCCGCTCCCGGCCGTCTTCGGACGGATGCGCCGTGCGCCACGTCGCGTCGCACCGCAGACGGCTTCGGCAAGACTCCGCTCGCTCGCACGAAGCTCAGCCGCGCACGACTCCTGTGAGATCCGTCGCGTCTACGCCAATGCGCTGGGCGAACGGTTAGGCATCGGCGCCGAACAATTCACGCGACCCGGAACCCTCTCGCGCGCGCTCAGGCGTGCCGGCGTATCGAGCGCCGTCGCTGCTGAAGCCGAGGTGCTTCTACGACAGCTCGACACCGCCGCGTACGGCCCCGCGACCTTCCTCGAACGCGACGCCGTCGAACGCGCGCTCGCGATCGTTCGACAGACTAACGTCGAGGCGCTGCCGCGCTACGAACTCGATCTCCCGCGAACGCTGGCACTGCTCCTGGCCGTCTCGATTCCACTCGCCGCCGGCCGCATGCGTGCGCTACAGACCGATCCGGCGCAGCGCGACTTCGACCGTGGCGTCCGCGCGTATGCCGAACACCAGTTCGGCGTTGCGCGCGCTGCCTTCGCGAGCTCGGCGAAGACGTCGCCCTGGGCGCCGGATGCGTGGGCGAACTTCGGGACGGCCGGGTGGTCGGCGGGGGACACAGCGAGCGCCGTCGTCGGTTGGCAGCGCGCGTTGCGTCTCGAACCGACGGCCTCGGACGTTCGAGATCGCTTGCAGTTGTCTGACGGCCAGGCTTTCGGTACCAATGGTTTCGTGCCACCGATTTCCTCGACGGTGACGCTATGGGCCGCAATGTCCGCCTGGATCGTCTGCTGGCTACTAGCGGCTGTGCTCGCGTTCCGCAAATCGGTCAAATGGCGCGTCGGCGTTAGGCGCTGGACCTACACCGCTGGCATCGTCGGTGTCCTTCTACTGCTCGCTGGACTCGATCTCGATCAGCGCCTCGCCGCGCGGAATTACACCGTTCTTCGCTCGAGCACACGGCTGAGCAGCGATCCGGCACTCGGGGGCGAGACGAAAGGCACCGCGATCATAGGCGAGGTCGCGCGCGCTGTGCGACGCCAGGGTCCGTGGACTTTCGTCTCACTCGACGGGGAGCGCGAAGGGTGGGTCGAGTCCTCGACCCTCGCTTCGCTCGAACGGGGCGCCCCTGTCGATTAATCATTAAGCGAGATGATATCTCGCATCGCGATACTCCCCAGCGCCGTCGCCGATCAAATCGCCGCCGGCGAGGTTGTCGAGCGCCCCGCGTCCGTCGCGAAAGAGCTGGTCGAGAACGCGCTCGATGCCGGTGCCACGTCGATCGACATCTCCATCGAGGATGGCGGCCGCCAGCTCGTTCGTGTCAGCGACGACGGCTCGGGCATGTCGCGAGACGACGCCGTGCTCGCGCTCGCGCGCCACGCGACCTCGAAGATTCGTTCCGCCGGCGATCTCGTTGGCGTGCGGAGTTTTGGATTCCGGGGAGAAGCGCTGCCGGCGATCTGCTCGGTGTCTCAGCTCGAGATCGAGACCGCGCTTGGCGATGGCGCCGGCACGATCGTCCGCGCCGCGGGCGGCTCCGTCGCCGACGTGGCCGACACGGCACGACGACGCGGCACGACCGTTGGCGTCGGACGGCTCTTCTACAATGCACCAGCGCGCCGAAAATTCCTGCGCGGGGCGCGTTCGGAATGGCGGGGCATCCTCGACAGCGTAACGAGCCTCGCGCTCGTTAGGCGAGACGTCCGCTTCTCTCTCAGCCACGATGGGAAGTCGGTACTCACCCTCCCGGGGGCAGTCTCGCTTCGGGAGCGCATCGCTGCCCTGCATGGCACCGCCGCCGCCGCGCGGCTCGTCGACGTCGACGACGTCGCCGGGACGATTCACGTGTCCGGGCTCGTAGAGCGGCCGTCCGAAGTCGGTACGGCGGGCCGCCGCGTCCATCTCGCAATCAATGGGAGGTCAGTCCGCGACCACGGAATCGTGCGCGCTGCCGAGGCGGCGTATCGCTCCACCATCCCTGCCGGCGTGCGGCCGACGCTCTATCTCGAGCTCACCATCTCGGGAGCCGACGTCGACGTGAACGTGCATCCCGCGAAAGCCGAAGTACGCTTCCGCGACCGCTGGCACGTCGAACGCGTCGTCGAGATGGCTGTCCGCCGCGCCCTCGGCACGATGGAGACTGGTGCAACGATCGGTCGCGTCTTCTGGCAGTCGCCCGCGTCCTTTGTCCCTCCGACCGTCGACGTCGAAGTGCTGCGGCAACGTCCGGACCTCGACGATGGCATCTTCGCGGTGCAGGAGCTCGGTGAGCAGCCGCCAGCGGAGACGCTTACTCCCGATGGCGCAGCGGCCGAGATCGACGTGCCGCCGCTGCTTCAACTGCGACGGACATACATGATGTTTGAGCGCGACGATGGCGTTGTCCTCATCGATCAGCACTCGGCGCACGAGCGCGTGCTCTTCGAGCGATTCATGCGCACGCTCGAATGCGGTGAAGCGCCTGCGCAACGGTTGCTCTTCCCACTCACGCTCCATCTCGCGCCCGCCGAGGCTGATGCCTTCGACGCCCATCGGGATTCATTCGAGCGACTCGGCTTCGAGGTCGAGGGCTTTGGCGGTCACACGCTTCTCGTGCGATCGGTTCCCATGCCGCATCCTCGATTCGACGCCGAGCGTTGCTTGCGCGAGACGATTGCGGCGCTCACGGGCGATCGTGACGCCTCCGCGGCGCCGAAACACCAGCGCCTTGCTGCGACTGTCGCGTGCAAGGCGGCGATCAAGGCCGGCGATCTGATGTCGCCTGCGGAGATGCGCGCGCTGTTCGTCGCGCTCGCCACGACGCAGCTTCCCGCGCACGACGTCCACGGCCGGTCGACAATCGTGCATTTATCGTGGGACGAGCTCGAGCGCCGCTTTGGCCGCCGATGAGCATCTTCTCATCCCGGTAGTCTGTGGGCCGACCGGCGCGGGCAAGAGTGCGCTCGCACTGTGGCTGGCGCAGCAACAGCCGACGACGATCATCGTCGCCGATTCGCGGCAGATCTATCACGGCTTCGATATCGGTACCGCCAAGCCGAATGCGAGTGAGCGCGCGGCCGTTGCTCACCGCGGCATCGACATCGTCGACCCCACGGAGCGGTTTTCGGCTGCCGCCTGGGCAGCGAACGCCGACGTGTGGATCGATGAAGCCCAACGTGAAGGACGGCTGCCGCTCGTCGTCGGTGGAACGGGGTTCTATCTTCGCGCGCTCTTCGAGCCGCTGTTCGACGAGCCCATGCTCGATCCGCAGCGCCGCCGCCGACTCGAGCAAGTGCTCGCTCCCATCTCGCTCCCCGAATTGCGGCGCTGGACCGGCGTTCTCGACCCCGATCGCGCTCATCTGGGACGATCGCAGCTGCTCCGCGCGATCGAGGTTGCGTTGTTGAGCGGTCAACGTATGAGCGCGCTTCATCGTGAGCGCGGCCGCCCTGCGAGATGCGCCGCTCGCTATCTTGTGGTCGACCCAGGGCCGATGCTTGCCGACCAAATCGCGGCGCGACTCGACGGGATGCTTGCCGGAGGTTGGGTGGACGAGGTGAGACGACTGATGACCGAAATTCCCGAGAGTGCACCGGCATGGAACGCCTCCGGCTATCGGGCGATCCGTGAGCACGTGCGCGGCACTGTGGATCTCGCCGCCGCTCGTGCGACAATACTCATCGAGACTCGGCAATACGCGAAGCGCCAGCGCACCTGGCTGCGCCACCAGCTCGATGCGGACGATGTGACACTACTCGACCCGCGCGATGCGTCGTGGAAACCGATCGCCGAGCGCTGGTTGAACGAAACCGTGCGACGGCCGGCGTGAGAATCGGCATCACCTGCTACCCGACGTACGGCGGCTCGGGCGCCGTCGCGACGGAATTGGGGATGGCGCTCGCGCGACGCGGCCACGAGATCCACTTCATCACTTATCAGCAGCCGTTTCGCCTGCCGTCGTTTCTTCCGCGCATCTATTTCCACGAAGTCGATGTCGGCCGCTACCCGCTCTTCGAGTATCCGCCGTACGACCTCGCGCTCGCGGTGCGGATGCACGAGGTGGTATTGGCGCATAAGCTCGACCTGCTCCACGTCCACTACGCGATCCCCCACGCCACGAGTGCGTGGATCGCCCGCGAGATGCTCGCCTCGACGCGGCCGGACATTCGCGTCCTCACGACACTTCACGGGACGGACATCACGATCGTTGGCCAGGACCCGTCCTTCCATGCGATTACGAAGTTCTCAATCGAACAATCGGACGGACTGACAGCGGTCTCGCGCTTCCTGCAGCGCGAAACGATGCGCGCCTTCGGCTGCACCGGGTGCCAGATCGAGGTGATTCCGAACTTCATCGATCCGGACGTCTATGATCGCAGGAAGTACAAGGCGGCGCTGCGCGACCAGTTCGACTCCGCGGACCGGGTGCTCATGCACATCTCGAACTTCAGGCCCGTGAAACACGTTCGCGATGTGGTGCGCATCTTCGCTCGCGTACACAGGGAGATTCCGAGCGTGCTCGTCATGGTTGGCGACGGCCCCGATCGCGTCGACGCTGAAGCCGAGGCGAGAGAGCTGCGCGTCGATGATCGCGTGTTTTTCCTCGGCAAGATCGAAGCGGTCGCCCCACTGCTATCGGCTGCGGACCTCTTCCTGCTGCCTACGCAGAGCGAGTCGTTCGGCCTCAGCGCCCTCGAGGCGCTCGCCTCCGGCGTACCGGTTATCGGAACGAACGCCGGCGGCCTTCCCGAAGTCGTCCGCGACGGCGAGACCGGCGCGTTGTGCGCCGTTGGCGACGTGGACGGGATGGCCGCCGCGGCCATCGATATCCTTCGCGATCGCGATCGCTGGCAGGCCATGAGCACCCGGGCGGCGCACGATGCCCGCGATCGATTCGCGATCGATGACGTCGTCGAGCAGTACGAGTCATTTTACGATCTCGCACTCACCACCCGCTCGTAGCCCTCGCCCTCACTTACGTGACCGTCTTTCAGGCACTGATCCTTGGCATCATCCAGGGTCTCTCGGAATTCCTGCCCATCAGCAGCTCCGCTCATCTGGCGCTCGCACCGTGGATCCTCCATTGGCGCGACCCCGGCCTCGCCTTCGACGTGGCGCTGCACTTCGGGACCCTTGTCGCGGTGCTCTGGTATTTCTGGGCCGAATGGATCCAGTTGTTGATTGCCGCAAAGGACATCATCGTGAAGCGGCGTGTCGAGACGGAAACAGAGCGGCGCGTGCTGTTTCTGATCGTCGCCACGATTCCCGGCGCGATCGCCGGTTTGGCTTTCGAGAAGCAGGCAGAGAGTACGTTTCGAGATCCACGCCTCGTGGCCGTGGCGCTCATCATCCTGGGCTTCCTGCTCTGGTTCATCGACCGTTACGCGGCCCGCGATCGAACCATTGGGACGATGCGGTGGACCGACGCACTGCTCACGGGCATCGCACAAATGTTCGCCATCATTCCCGGCGTCTCGCGATCGGGGTCCACAATCACCGCCGGCCGCGCGCTCCGCTTCACGCGCGAAGATGCGGCAGTTTTCAGTTTTCTCATGAGCATGCCGATCATCGCCGCCGCTGCCGTGCTCAAGATGCCCCAGGCCATCCGCGAGCAAGGTCTGTCTGCGCCAATGATCGTCGGCGTACTCGCTTCGGCGGTTAGCGGCTGGCTCGCGATCAGCGTTCTGCTCCGTTTGGTCGTAAGGCACAGCTATGCCGTATTCGCCGCGTATCGGATTGTACTCGGCGCCGCCGTTCTCATTGCCGTCGCTCGAGGCGTGTGACGGCGCGTCGCCCGTGCGGACCACCACGATGACGTCGACGGCGCGTTATGAGGGCCGCTCGGCGGTGGAACTGGCTGCCATACTCAGCCTCGCGCGCGTCGTCGTGTTCGATAGGGTGACGTCGACGCTCGATGTCGTGCACGAGTTGGGCGATCAGGGCGCGCCGGCTGGCACCCTTGTCCTGGCCGAAGAGCAAACGGCTGGCCGGGGCCGAATGCGGCGATCCTGGCGATCGGATTCTGGCGCCGGCATCTGGCTCACCCTGCTCGAACGTCCGTCGAGCGATGACGCGTTAGGCGTGCTGGCGTTGCGCATCGCGCTGGCACTCGCGCCATCGCTCGAGGCCTTCACCACGGGCCGGGCGCAGCTCAAGTGGCCTAATGACGTCTACCTTGACGGAAAGAAGCTCGCTGGCGTCCTCGTCGAAGCACGCTGGCGCGGAGCACGAGTCGACTGGTTGGCGATCGGCGTCGGTATCAACGTGCGCGCTCCCGAGGACCTCGACGTTGCCGCGTTGCGTCCCGGCTGCGATCGGCTCGCCGTGCTAGCCGCCATCGTGCCCGCGTTGCGTGCCGCGGCCGCCAAAGCGGGACACCTCGACAAAAACGAGATACGGCAGTTCGAGGCGCGTGACCTGGCCGTCGGCCGCCGATGTCTCGCACCGCTCGAAGGAGTCGTCGCCGGCGTCGGCGCCGACGGCGCACTCCTCGTCGACGCGGACGTGGGTCGCTCGGCAATCTATGCCGGTTCGCTCGTTCTCGACTCGGACGCCCACTCGTCAGGAGGCTCGGCATGATCCTCGTTTTTGACGTTGGAAATACCGAGACGACCATTGGCTTGTTCGAGGCCGATTTGCTCCGGGGGCACTGGCGAATCATTTCCGGCGTCGAGCGCACGGCGGATGAATTCGGCGTCCTGCTGCGCGGCCTTCTCGCTCTCGACGGGTTCGGCGCAGACGGCATCGAAGGCGCCGCTATTGGGTCCGTCGTGCCCAGAGTGACGGATCCCTTGGCTGCGTCATGTAAGGCGCTCACCACCGGTCCGGTGATCGTCGTCGACGCCCGCGCAGCTCTTCCGATTCGGGTCGATGTCGACGAGCCGCTCACGGTGGGCGCCGATCGACTGATCAATACCCTGGCGGCAAGCCGGCTCTTCCAGCGCGACGCGATCGTCGTCGACATGGGAACGGCGACGACATTCGATTGCATAACGGCAGAAGGCGTGTTCATCGGCGGCGTGATCGCACCGGGCGTGCAGACGGCGCTCGACACGCTGGTTCGGCGGACGTCCAAGCTTCCGGCGACGGAGCTCGTAGTGCCCCCGAATGTCATCGGCCGCCGGACGGAAGACTGCATTCGCGCTGGCGTCATGTTCGGGCAGGCGGAGGCGATCGATGGGATCGTCCGTCGCATCAAGAAGAGTTGGCCTCGAAAGCAGGAACCGATCGTGATCGCGACCGGCGGTCTCGCCGAGGTCTTCCGAACGCTGTGCAGCGAGTTTGATCGCGTGGAGCCCCACCTGACCCTCGCGGGCCTGCAGATGGCCTTCGCTCACCTGACGGCCGCGCCCGTTCGAAGTGTCTCGAAAAGACCCGCAAAGCTCGCTAAGAGAAGGCTTTAGGCTTAGTTCGTGTGGCATCCATTGGTCTTGACGGGCACTCCAAAAGAGATTAGACTGCTCGCGCGTTAGCACTCTGCTGAGGTGAGTGCTAAGTCACATAGCCACGCAACACGGAGGGGAAGACCGTATGGCCACGAAGAGTGCCACGAGTGTGAAGGTCGCACCGCTGGCTGATCGCGTCGTCGTCAAGGCGCTGGAAGAGGCGGAGCAGATGCGCGGTGGGTTGTACATACCCGATACCGCGAAAGAAAAGCCGCAGCAAGGCGAGATCATCGCCGTTGGACCTGGGCGCTTCGAGAAGGACAAGCGCGTGCCGATGGACGTGAAGGTTGGTGATAAGGTCCTCTACGGCAAGTACAGCGGCACCGAAGTCACGATCGATGGTGAGCAACTGCTCATCCTGCGCGAGTCGGACGTCCTCGCCGTCATCAGCTGACACCGGTGGTTGGTTACGGGATATCGGTTAGTAAACCCTAACCCCTAGCCCAGACTCCAGCCCCTTTTCGACAAACTTTCGCTAGAAGGAGTCATTGCTCCATGGCTGCTAAGGAACTCCATTTCAACGTCGATGCGCGCGCGGCACTCAAGCGCGGCGTCGACCAGCTCGCCGAGGCGGTGAAGGTCACCCTCGGCCCCAAGGGTCGGAACGTCGTCATCGATAAGAAGTTCGGCGCCCCGACCGTCACCCAGGACGGCGTCACCGTCGCGAAGGAGATCGAGCTCAGCGATCCGCTCGAGAACATGGGCGCGCAGATGGTGAAGGAAGTCGCGACCAAGACGAGCGACAACGCCGGCGACGGCACCACCACTGCGACTGTTCTCGCTCAGGCGATTTTCCGCGAGGGCCTGAAGAACGTCACCGCGGGGGCGAACCCGATGGCGCTCAAGCGCGGCATCGATCGCGCCGTCGCCACGGTCGTCGAGGAGCTGAAGAAGATCAGCGTCCCGACGGGCGGTAAGAAGGAAATCGCACAAGTTGGCTCGATCTCGGCGAATAACGATCCGGAGATCGGCGATCTGATTGCCGAGGCGATGGAGAAAGTCGGCAAGGACGGCGTCATCACGGTCGAGGAAGCGAAGGGTCTGGACACGACGCTCGAGACGGTCGACGGCATGCAGTTCGACCGCGGCTACGTCTCTCCGTACTTCGTCACGGATCCGGAGAAGATGGAAGCAGTCCTCGAGGACGCCTTCATTCTCATCCACGATAAGAAAATTTCGTCGATGAAGGATCTCCTCCCCGTGCTCGAGAAGGTTGCGCAGCAGGGGCGTCCGTTGCTCATCATCGCCGAGGACATCGAGGGCGAGGCGCTCGCGACGCTCGTCGTCAACAAGCTCCGTGGCACGCTCCGCGTCGCCGCGGTGAAGGCTCCGGGCTTCGGCGATCGTCGTAAGGCGATGCTGCAGGACATTGCGGTCTTGACCAACGGTCAGGTCATCAGCGAGGAAGTCGGCTTCAAGCTCGAGAACGCGGTCACGAGCGATCTCGGTCGCGCGAAGCGCCTGGTCGTCGATAAGGACAACACCACCATCATCGATGGTGCTGGCGAAGACGCGAAGATCCAGGGTCGCGTCGCTGAGATCAAGAACGCGATCGACAAGAGCACGTCGGATTACGACAAGGAGAAGCTCCAGGAGCGTCTCGCGAAGCTCGCCGGTGGCGTAGCCGTCATCAATGTCGGCGCTGCCACAGAAGCTGAAATGAAAGAGAAAAAGGCTCGTGTCGAGGATGCGCTCCACGCGACGAAGGCGGCGGCCGACGAGGGCATCGTTCCCGGCGGTGGTGTGGCTCTGCTTCGCTCACAGCGCGCGCTCAAGAGCCTCAAGCTCGATGAGGCTGACGAGCAGATCGGCGTCGAGATCGTTCGCCGTGCCCTCGAGGAGCCGATCCGCATGATCGTGCAGAACGCTGGTGCGGAAGGCTCGCTCGTGGTCGAGAAGGTTCGTAGCTCGAAGGACGATGCGTTCGGTTACAACGCGCTCACCGACACCTACGAGAATCTGGTGCAGGCGGGCGTCATCGATCCAACGAAGGTCACGCGTACGGCCCTGCAAAACGCGGCGTCGATCGCGGGACTTCTGCTCACGACGGAAGCAATCGTCGTCGAGAAGAAGGAAGACAAGCCGGCGCCGGCAGCCCCGGGCGGTGGCGGCATGGGCGGGATGTACTAGCGTTGGTTGCTGGTCGCTCGTAATTGGTTGGTGGTGGTTTCGGATTGGCCGGCGAGCTCTGCTCGCTGGCCAATCGTTTTTTCGAGCGAACCATCACCAATCACCAACCACCTAGAACAGCGAATACTGCCGCGGATCGTCGAATTTCCTTCCACGCGGCAGGAACGGACCGGCAACGCTGTCCTGCGCCGCGGTCGACAGCTTTCCCTTGAATGACGTTCCGCGAAGCGCAGATCGCACCGCGTGGTGCGCCATTTCTGGCGTGTTGTTCTGTTCACTCAAATGCGCGAGCACGACATGAGCCGTTCGTGCGGTGACGCTCTCGCGCGCGAGTGCGCCCGCGTCACGGTTGCTGAGGTGTCCCGACCGACCCGCAATTCGCTGGCAAAGCCACGGTGGATACGGCCCAGCCCACAGCATTCCCTCGTCATGGTTGGACTCGAGGACGAGGATATCGACTTCACGGCACAACGTTCGAACATGCTCATTGGCATGACCGACGTCGTAACAAATCGCCGCGCGTGCACCAGTCGATAAGGTCGTCGCGAGAAAACCAACCGTCTCGAGAGCGTCATGCGGGACAGGCAGGGCCAGTATCTCCAGACCGTCGATGCGCATCGGCGTGCTCACCGGCAACGGCGTCAGCGATACATCGGCGAGCGCGGGCGATTGCGCCGTGCCTGCGGTCGCGAAGACCGCCCAGCCCCAGCGTCGCACACAGCGTGCAACGCCGCCTACGTGATCGCTGTGATCGTGTGTGAGCAAACATGCATCGATCGATGCCGGATCGACGCCGGTCGCCTCGAGTCGTTTGCCCAGGGCGCGAACGCCGAACCCCGCATCGATCAAGATGCGAGTTCCGTCGCCCTCGACGAGAACCGCATTCCCGTTGCTGCCAGTACCGAGAATCCAGACCTTCACTCGCTGTCTCCAACCATCCAACGAGCATCGTGAGCGGCGGAGAGCTGCTGTCGCCCGCGGTCGGTGAGCTTCACCTGCCGTCGCGCCATCACGCGCTCGGCCACCTCGAGGAATTTATCCAGTCGATAGACGGAATACGGTGGCGCACTCCCCCACGCAAATGGAGGCACCGCTTTCGGTGGTGTCTGTGCACCGTACACGTTCGCGGCCGCGCCGAGAACGGTGCCTGTCGTCAAGCACGTGCCGATGCCGGTCTTCGCATGATCCCCGAACAATGTCCCGAGGAACTGCATCCCGGTGTCGCGCATTCCGCCTGGCGTCCACAACGTCACCGGCCCATATGTGTTCTTGAGATTGCTCGTGATCGTGCCTGCGCCAAGGTTCACCCACCGGCCCATATAAGAGTGACCGACAAAGCCATCGTGCCCCTTGTTCGCATAGCCGATCATGATCGTGTTGCTCATCTCGCCGCGCACCTTGCAGTGATCGCCGATCGACGAGCTCGCGATGCGGTCACCAAGCACGGTCGAGTGCCGGCCGATATAGCACGGACCGACGAGCCGCGTGAAAGCATGGACAGTAGTGCCCGCGCCGACATAGATCGGACCAGCCGACGCATCGAACACTACCTGCGGCTCGATCGACGCGCCCTTCATGAACACCTCTCCGGCTATTGAACGGTCCGCGGCGACGAACACCGGATGCTTGCCGATCACGATCGCGTGTGCCGGTGGCGGAACGAAGGCCGATCCGGCGACGACGCCGCCAAACGACGGCTTCTGGTAGAACGCGAGATCGTCAGCCAGATGCTCCGGGAGGAGTCGAACGAAATCCCACACGTTGTCGATCCACCAGCCGTCGAGCGTCGTCGTCTCGGCGCCGGACCGTCCCACCTCGTCGAGCGTGAGACGTCCTTCGGAGAAGTATTCGACTGGTAGTTCACGCGAGGTTCGCGCCGCCGCGACGCGGCCACCAGACAGCCACAGATCGACCGTGCCGCCATCGTTAGGCGTCTGGCCCACCTCGGGCAGGTGAAGCGCACTCAGCTTCGGGACGAAGCGCGCATTGGCGACAACCGAACCGGCGGGGATTCCAGCGCGCACCGCCGCCGCCGAGGCGCCTTCGTCGAAATCCGCGAGATGACTCGCGGTGACGACGCCGACGACGGGCAACTGGAGCGCCGTGTGCCATCGCTCGCGCTGGACGGCCGTCCCGGCCACCATGTCAGCGAGCGGACGCGTGAGCGCGAAAGGCTCGAATTCGCGCGCGCGGCGATCGTCGTAGAGATAGAGGCCGCTCATGCGAGCTCGCGGACCGGTGCCGGCAGCGCGTCGATGAGCGTTTTCAGATCACTCGAGCGATCCACCGTCGTCACGAGCACGAGGCCGTCGCGGACGACGACGACGAGGTCGGACACGCCGTAGAGTACGACCTGACCGTCCTCGGCGTGCACCACGTTACCGCGCGACGCGACGGCGATGACGTCTCCGCTCGTCGCATTGTCGTCGTGGTCGTGCGTGCGCACACGCCGAAGCGCGCCCCACGTTCCGACGTCGTCCCACCCGAAATCGCCTGGCATCACCATCACTCGCGCACTGCGCTCGAGCACGCCCACGTCGACCGAGATCGGCGTGACCGCTCGGAAGAAGGCAGCCGCATCGTTGCCGTGCGCCGCGAGCGCGGCCGCGATCTCGGGCGTGTGCCGTCGCACTTCGTTCAGGAAGTCGCCAACGCGCCACACGAAGATTCCCGAGTTCCAGAGGTATCCTTCGCGGCACATCTGCTCCGCGCGCTCGCGATCGGGCTTCTCGATGAATCGCTCGACCCGACGTACGCCTGGCTCGATCTCGCCGTTAGGCTGGATATAACCGAACCCCGGATCGGGGCGAGACGGGACGACGCCGACGGTGACCAAACTCTCATGACGTGCGGCCGCGGCTGCCGCGCGGCGCAGCGTGTCCCGAAAGCCCTCGGCATCGCCAACCGCCCAATCGGCGTGCACCGAGAGCATGATCGCATTCTCGCCACCGCCGGCGCGATCGCGAATTTGCAGCGCTGCCCAGGTCAGCGCCGCTGCCGTTCCACTTGGCCGGGGCTCGGCGATGAGATTTTCTCGCGGCACGTCGGGTAGCATCTCGCCGATTGCGGGAACGAGCGACGCATTGGTGAGAATGAGCGTTTTCGACGCAGGCGCGATGGGACGCAAACGAGCGACGGCCTCTACGAGGAGCGGCTCGCCGCTGACGAGCGGGAGGAGTTGCTTCGGCCGGCTCGGCGTGCTCAGTGGCCAGAAGCGCGAACCAACGCCTCCAGCCAAGACAACCACCCAAGTGGTCGAAGCGCTCACGAGCCGTCGGCGCCGGGCTCCTCGCCGCCGATACCGACGAGCTCCGCCGCTCGCGCGTAGAGCTTCTTCGGGCTGAACGGCTTCGTGAGAAACTCGCTCGCGCCGAGCTCGATCGCGCGATGGTGCTGCTGCTCCTGACCCGCGGCGGTGAGAATGATCGATGGCAGGTCATGCAGGCGCTTGTCGGCCTTCATTGCGGCGAGGACATCCAAGCCGCTCAGATGGGGCATCATCAAATCGAGCAGCACGAGATCGACGTCGGGATCCCGACGAAGCAGGTCGAGCGCTTCACGTCCGTCGTATGCGAGCGTCACACGAAACGGTCCCTGCTCGAGCTTCATCTTGATGATGCGCCCGATGTGTGGCTCGTCGTCGGCCACCAGGACGTGGAACGTCGATTCGGACGGCCTGCTGTCCGGGACCATCTCAAACGAGGGCAGCGATGTGATCTCGATTGCGCCGGAGCTCGAAGAGCAGCTGGCCGATGTTTGCTTGAGGCGTGAGAAGCACGAGAAGGATTGCCTCCGACGACATCGCGGAAACAATCGCCATGCCTCCGCGGTACTCCAAGACGGCGGTGAGCAGTTCCGCACGACGAAGCGTGGCGCCCAATTCGTCTGCCGGTCCGATAATCGGTGGAATGAGCGCCGCGACGCGTTCCGGATCAATCCCGGGCACCGCCTGCCCGTCGATGAGGAGGCCGTCGCGGCCAAGTACCACAGCCGCTTCGACCCCTTCACGTTGTCGAATTGCAGCCACGAGATCCCGGATGCTGGCCACCGTATTCCCTCACGAAAGTGGTGGCGAAGCTAGAGATCGAAAATGTCGAAGTCAAGCGCTGATAATCGCTTGAACTCTTACTCACCTCCGAATATCCTACGCCATTGCTGCTCCATTCCGGCACCACTTCACCGACTCCATTCGGCATCATGACATCGAGATTGCGGACGCCGCGAATCCTCACCCTTCTCGCGACGGCGTGCGCGATCTCGCTCGGCGGAATCACGGCGTGCAGTAGCCTGACGCGTCCGAAGGCGCAGACCGATAACGTCACCGACACCGTCACGATGTACGCGATCAACAACACTCCCGCCGACGCGCCGTCCGGGCTGTGGCTGTTCGGCGAGCAAGCCGTCGTGATCAACTCGTCGTTCAGCTTCGACGTCGCGTTTGACCTGGACGCGCAGGGTAAGATCACCATGTACACCGTGCGTTATGTGGCCGGCGATCTCTCCGGGGCCCACAGCGTCGGCATGCAGAAGGTCAGCA
Organism: Gemmatimonadaceae bacterium; assembly: GCA_036496605.1. Classification (NCBI taxonomy): domain Bacteria; kingdom Pseudomonadati; phylum Gemmatimonadota; class Gemmatimonadia; order Gemmatimonadales; family Gemmatimonadaceae; species Gemmatimonadaceae bacterium. The sequence continues at coordinate 165,111 of DASXKV010000038.1, forward strand.
ACAGTTACGACTCGTTCGACAAAGCACCGTCGACTGGTTACGTGTCCGACTCGCTGTTCACCGCGAACGTCGGCGACGTCTTTGCGATTCAGAGCTCGGATCCGAGTGCGTGCAGTTTCTCGGTGTATAGCAACGTGATTTACGGCAAGGTTCAGATCCTCTCGGTGGATCCGGTTGCACGAACGCTGCGGACGCGCTTCACTGTCGACCCGAACTGCGGCTTCTTCTCTCTGATTCCTTCGGGCACCCCGAAGGACTGACCCGGAGCGCACGTGCACGATACGCGGGCCCTGCGCGAGCAGGTCGACCTGCTGCGCGACGCAATGCGACGGCGCGGCGCAGATGATGGCATGCTCGAGCTCATCGATCGTGGCGAGGGCCTCGATCGCGACCGGCGCACGCTGATCCAGGCGGTCGAGGAGCGGAAGGCGGCTCGCAACAGCAATTCCCAGGAGGTCGCGCGCCGGAAGAAGGCGAAGGAATCTGCAGACGATCTCATTACACTTGGTCGTGACCTCGGTGAAGAGATTGCTCGACTGGAAGGCGAGCTCGATGGCGTCGAGGCGAATCTACGCGCTGTGCTCCTCGAGTTGCCTAACGTCACGCTGCCCGAGGTTCCCGCTGGCGGCGAGGAGTGCAACCGCGTCGTCGGCGAATGGGGAACTCCACGAGACTCCGCCGGCGTACGTCCGCACTGGGAGATCGGTGCGGCCCTCGGCCTCATCGACCTCGAGCGAGCCGCGAAGATCAGCGGCTCGGGCTTCGTGTGCTATCGCGCGTTAGGTGCTCGTCTTGTCCGCTCCTTGATCAACTTCTTCATCGATCTGCACGGACGCGAGCATGGCTACGAGGAAGTCTGGCCGCCGGTGCTCGTCAACCGCGCGACGATGACCGGCACGGGACAGCTCCCGAAGTTCGAGGACGATGCGTATGCCGTGAAAGGCGACGACCTCTTCCTCATTCCCACCGCAGAGGTTCCCGTCACGAATCTGTATCGCGACGAGATCCTCGACGCCGATGTCTTGCCGAAAGGCTTTGTCGCCTACACGCCGTGTTTTCGACGTGAGGCGGGATCGGCGGGGAAGGACACCCGCGGGATTCTCCGCACGCACGAATTCGACAAGGTCGAGCTCGTTCGCTACGCACTGCCGGAGGACTCCGCGAATCAACTCGAGATCCTGACTCGTCACGCGGAAACGGCGCTCGAGCGGTTAGGCATTCCGCATCGCCGTAAACTGCTCGCGGCAGGCGACACTGGTTTCGCGTCCGCGATGACCTACGACCTCGAGGCGTGGGCGCCCGGTGTCGGTGCCTGGCTCGAAGTGTCGTCGTGCAGCAACTTCGCCGACTTCCAGGCGCGGCGAGCCAATATTCGTTTCCGCGCCGCCAAAGGCGACAAGCCGCGCTTCGTGCACACGCTGAATGGGTCCGGGCTTGCGCTGCCACGAACGATCGCCTGCATCCTCGAGCATCATCAGAACGCCGACGGCACCGTTGCTGTCCCGGAGGCATTGAGGCCGTATCTAGGGACTGATCGGATCGGTTGATCGTTATGCGCCGCGGCAGCCCCGAGCTGATCTTCGCCGCGCTGATCGCCCTGCTGCTCGGGTCGATTCTGTGGTACACGCATCATGTCGTCGGCGATTTGCGGCTCGAGGCTGCCCGATCGAGCCGTATCTACGCACGTATTTACCACGCGCTCGGAGACACGACCGAGGGCGCCGGAACGCAGGCACTGCTTGGGCTCTCGCGCAGCATCGTCGAGCAGGGCGTTCCCGTCATCGTCACGGACACGGCGGGTAATCCCACCGCAGCGGCGAATCTCCCATTCGAGGCGACCGACGTCACGCGCGACGCGCGCGTCCGCGCCTACGTCCGCCGGCTCGATGGCGAGAACGCGCCCATCGTCGATCCGATGGTCGGGCAAATTCACTTCGGTAACACGCCACTGGTCGAGGGACTTCGAATCATTCCCGTGCTGCAGGTCGCGACGGCGGCAATTCTCCTCATCCTCGGTTTCTATGTGATTCGCGTTCGCGGGAACGTGGCGCGCGAGCGGATCTGGGCAGGAATGGCGCGCGAGTCGGCGCATCAACTTGGAACGCCGCTCTCCAGTCTGGCCGGCTGGATCGAATTGTTGGAGGAGCGCGTCGAGGAGCCGTCGACGGCGGCTGCCGCGGGCCACATGCGCGCTGATCTCGAGCGACTGGATCGTGTCGCGCATCGCTTCGAGCGAATAGGCCGCGATCCGAAATGTGAGGCCGTCGATGTCGCCGTTCTCGTCGATCGTGTTGCCTCGTACTTTCGGGCGCGCGTGCCGACGCTCGCCAATACCATCACCATCGATGTCACGCACGATGGCGCGAACGCAGCGATCAGCGGCGATCCGGTTCTGCTCGAGTGGGCGCTAGAAGTGCTGACGAAAAACGCGATCGACGCGCTCGCGGGCCGCGGCGGACGCATTCGCATGTCGACGGCGCGCCAATCCGACGGCAGCGTGCGCATTCGCGTCGCGGACGATGGCCCGGGCATTCCCGCAAGCCTCCGCGCCGCGGTATTCGAGCCGGGATTCTCGACGAAGCAGAGCGGTTGGGGAATCGGACTCTCGCTCGCAAGGCGCATTGTCGAAGAGAATCATCGCGGGAAATTGGTTCTCGCCGCGGCCGACGCCGGTGCTACGTTCGACGTTATACTTCGATGATGGAAGCACCGACGACAACGACTCTGCAGGACGATTGTCTTCTCGACGGCCTCAATCCCGCGCAGCGCGAGGCCGTGCTGCATCGCGATGGTCCACTGCTCGTGCTCGCCGGCGCCGGATCCGGCAAAACGCGCGTGCTTACGATGCGCATCGCTCGGCTCGTCGAAGTGCACGGCGTCGATCCGAGCGCGATACTCGCTGTCACGTTCACGAACAAAGCCGCCGGCGAGATGCGCGAGCGCATCGAGCGCTTGCTCGGCCGGCCCACGAGGGGAATGTGGATCGGCACCTTTCACGCGATCGGTGCGCGAATGCTTCGCGCGGGCGCGCATCTCGTCGAGCGTACACCGGCGTACACGATCTACGATCAGGATGATTCGCTGGCCGTCGTGAAGCGATTGATGGAGCGTCACGGCGTGTCGCCGAAGCAATACGCGCCGCGTGCAGTGCAGGGCGCCATCTCGGACGCGAAGAACGCGCTGGTCTCGCCACCCGAGTACGAGTCGCTCGCGATGAATCCGTTCTCCCGCACGGTAGCGCCAATCTACCGCGATCTGGGCGAGGCGCTGCGCGTCGCCAATGCCGTCGACTTCGACGATCTCCTCGTCCTGCCCGTTAGGCTGCTGCGTGAGAATCCCAAGCAACTGGCAGCGTACCGCAATCGCTTCCGCTACGTGCTCGTCGACGAGTACCAGGACACGAATCGCGCGCAGTACGAGTTCGTGCGTCTCCTCGCCGGCGACATTGCCAACGTGTGCGTTGTCGGCGACGACGACCAGTCGATCTATGGCTGGCGTGGTGCCGACATCCGCAACATTCTCGACTTCAAGAAGGATTTTCCATCCGCCTCGATCGTTCGGCTCGAAGAGAACTATCGTTCGGCGCCGCCGATTCTCGATGTCGCGAACGCGGTGATCTCCGTCAACACCGGTCGCATGGGCAAGACATTGCGTGCGACCCGAAGCGGCGGCGAGCCCGTCACATCGGTGCGTGCGCTCGACGAGCGTGACGAAGCCGACTGGATCATCGAGGAGCTCACGAGCCTTCGTGGCATGAAGCATCTCGACCTCCGCGACTTCGCCGTCTTGTATCGTACCAATGCGCAAAGCCGCGCACTGGAAGACGCCATGAATCGTCACGCGGTCCGCTATCGACTCGTGGGCTCCGTGCGCTTTTACGATCGGCGGGAGATCAAGGATCTCATGAGCTACCTCAAGCTCATCGCGAACCCCGCTGACGACGAGGCCTTTCGTCGCGCGGTGTCCGTTCCGAAGCGCGGACTCGGTGAAACGACGCTCGAGATGCTCGCCGACGTGGCACGACGTGAACGCATCTCGCTCTTTGCAACGGCATCGCGCTCCGATCTGCTCGCTGGGATGCGTCCGGCCGCGCGTGGTGCGCTGGCACAGTTCATCGAGTTGATCGAGCGCTTTCGCGCGCAGGCCGAGGAGGCAGCGGTCGATGAGTTGTTGCGCGATCTCGTGGACGCCATCCGCTACGGCGACTATCTGAAGGCCGAAGGCCCCGAATCGTCAGATCGTCTCGACAACGTGAAGGAGCTCATCACGGGTGCTGCGGAGCTGGTGGCCGACGAGTTGGGCGAAGTCGGTTTGCGGCCGCTCGATCACTTTCTTCAGCGCGCGACGCTCGTCGCCGACGTCGATTCTCTGGATGGCGATGCGGACGCAGTGACGCTCATGACGCTGCATAACGCGAAAGGACTCGAGTTTCCCGTCGTCTTCATCAGTGGCCTGGAAGACGGACTCTTTCCTCTCGCGCGGGCGTATGACGAGCCTGCGCAACTCGAGGAGGAACGGCGGTTGTTCTACGTGGGCATCACTCGCGCCGAGCGGAAGCTCTACCTCACCTACGCGGAGGAACGTCGTCGCAACGGCGAGCTGCTCGCGTCCAAGCCGTCCAGCTTCGTCGAATCCATTCCCGACGCGATGCTCGACAAGCGGAGCACCGTCAAGGTGCGAAGCACCGGCCGCTCGGCGATGCGTGGGCCGTCGTTAGGTTGGGGCGGTGGTCGACGCTCCGGCCGGGATAGCGGCCGCTTCTCCTTCGACGATGGGTTCGATGCGCCATTCCCTCCTTCGGCAGCGGCGCGGCGCCCCGGCACGCCCGTTACCCGCGAAGGGTACTTTCCGGACGACGAAAACGCGTCGCAGGATGCGCCGATCATCGCCGTTGGCGCGCGTGTGCGCCACCGAAAGTTTGGCGCCGGCACCATCGCGGAGCTTGCTGGCTCGGGACGCGAGCTCAAAGCGAAGGTGGATTTCGACGACGAGTCCGTGGGTCGGAAGACGCTCGTCGTTGCGCAAGCGAATCTCGAGCGGGAGATCGGCTCGTGACCATCTCGCTCGACGACGTCCGACACATCGCAGCCCTCGCTCGCCTTGGCGTCAGCCGCGAGCAAGCGCGTGCGGCTGCCGTCGAGCTGAGCTCCATTCTCGAGCACATGCAGGTGCTGTCGCAGGTCGATACCGGCGATGGCGACCTCGATGGAATCGAGCAGGACGCAATGCTCTTGCGAGCCGATGCGGGTCCGCCCATTCCGTTAATGCGGCCGCCCACCGATTTCGCGCCGTCCCTGCGCGACGGGTTCTTCCTCGTTCCGCGACTCGCGACGCACGAAGATCCGGAACCGTCTCCGTGATTGACGGCCTCGGCGACGGCGCCGCGCTTGCCGCGGCTGCCATCCGCGATGCCGTGGCAAACGGTGTCCGGTCGCCGCACGAGATCGTCGACGCAGCATTCGAGCGCGCGGGAGAGGTCCGGGCAGGCGCGGACGGCCTCAATGCCTTCCTCTGGAGCGACGAAGCGGCCGCGCATAACGAGGCGGACGGCGTCACGACGAGCGTCGCGGCAGGGAAAGCGGGCGCGCTTGCCGGCGTGCCCGTCGTCATCAAAGACAACATCGCCACACTCGGTTCGCCAACGACGTGCGGCTCGCGGATTCTGGAGCACTATCGCAGCCCTTTCGAGGCGACAGTCGTTCGGCGCCTGCGCGAGGCCGGGGCGATCGTGATTGCCAAAACGAACCTCGACGAGTTTGCGATGGGCTCGTCCACCGAGTACAGCTCGTTCGGCCGAACGAAGCATCCGTTCAATCACGCTCTCGTGCCGGGTGGCTCGTCAGGCGGTTCGGCGGCTGCGGTCGCGGCAGGCATTACGCCGATTGGGCTCGGCTCGGAGACTGGTGGATCGGTGCGACAGCCGGCCGCGTTCTGCGGCATAGTTGGCGTGAAGCCGACGTACGGTCGCGTGAGCCGGTACGGTCTCGTTGCGTTTGCGTCGTCGCTCGATCAGGTGGGCGTCTTGGGCATCAGCGTCGACGATGCCGCGCTCGCGCTCGAGGTCATTGCCGGCCGCGACGCTCGCGACGCGACCACCATCGATCGAGAAGTTGTGAATTATCGAATGCCCGCGGGTTCGCTCGATGGCGTGGTGATCGGGCGGCCGCGCGAATACTTCCCGCCGCAGCTCGATCATCAAATCGCCGAGCACTGCGAGCGCGCACTCGAGCACTGTCGCGCGCTTGGCGCCAAGGTCCGCGACGTGTCGTTGCCGAGTACGAATCTCGCGATTCCAGTTTACTACATCGTCGCGCCCGCCGAAGCCTCGTCGAACCTGGCCCGATTCGACGGGGTTCGGTATGGATTGCGCGTCACCGATGACGGCTTGCGAGGGATGTACGAAGCGACGCGCTCCAACGGCTTCGGCCCCGAGGTCACGCGTCGAATTCTGCTTGGCACGTACGTTCTGTCCGCGGGCTACTACGACGCATACTATGCGAAGGCGATGCACGTGCGTTCGCTCATCGCACGTGATTTTGCAGCCGTGTTCGAGTCGGGCGTCGATGTCCTTTTTACGCCGACGACGCCGACGCCGGCCTTTCCCGCGGGGTCGAGGACGGATCCGTACGACATGTACCTGAGCGACATCTTCACGGTTACGGCAAACCTCGCTGGCATTCCTGCCATGTCGCTCCCAATCGGCCGCGTCGGCGGCTTACCCGTTGGCGGCCAGATCCTCGCGCCGCATTTCGCCGAGCGAAAGATGTTTGGCGTCGCTCGCGCGCTCGAGGGAGCGTTAGGCAGCGCGGCGCATCGATGAGCACTCGCGAATCCGTCGCCGGTCCGGAAACGCTCGATGCGCCGGCTTCCCGCGCCGGCTACGAGATGGTCGTCGGTCTCGAGGTGCACGTTCAGCTCCTGACGTGCACGAAAGCATTCTGCCTCTGCTCGCCCGAGTTCGGCTCGCCCCCGAATACGAACGTGTGTCCTGTCTGTCTCGGCTTACCGGGCGCTCTGCCGGTACTCAACGAGCACGTCGTCGATCTCGCCCTTCGCGCCGCGCTCGCACTGGACTGCGAGATTCATCCAATCTCGATCTTCGCGCGGAAGAACTACTTCTACCCCGATCTTCCCAAGGGCTATCAGATCTCCCAGTATGATCGCCCGATCGCGACGGGAGGACACCTGACGATCGAGAACGCCGATGGCTCCTCGACGGACGTCGGCATCACGCGCGTGCACATCGAGGAAGACGCCGGCAAGTCGATCCACGATCGGTATCCGGGCGCCAGCGCCATCGACCTCAACCGCGCCGGCGTACCGCTGATCGAGATCGTGACCGAGCCAGACATTCGTTCGGCGGCAGCCGCCGGCGCCTACCTCCGCTCCCTCAAACAGCTCCTCGAGTTTCTCGAGGTGAGCGACGTGAACATGGAGGAGGGAAGCCTTCGCGTCGATGCGAATATCAGCGCGAGACCGACGGGCACGACCGTCCTCGGCACGAAGACCGAAGTCAAGAACATGAACTCCTTCTCCGCGGTCGAGCACGCGCTCGAGGCGGAGTTCGCGCGTCAGATCGTCGTCCTCCAGGCCGGGCAACGAGTCGTTCAGCAAACAATGTTGTGGGACGCTGGTTCCGGAGTCGTGCGTCCGGCGCGGTCGAAGGAGGAGAGTCACGATTATCGGTATTTCCCCGATCCCGATCTTCCGCCACTCGTGATCGAGCTCGCACGCATCGAGCAGGTGCGCGGTGAGTTGCCAGAGCTGCCTGCCGCGCGCCGAACGCGTTATCGCCAGACCTACGCGCTCAACGCATACGATGCCGACGTCCTCACCGCAAGCAAAGCGTTAGGCGATTACTTCGAGGAAGTCGTGATGCAGCACGGCGACGCGAAGACGGTGGCGAACTGGGTGATGGGCGAGGTGCTGGCGTCGCTCAAGGTGACGAAACGCGACATCGAGCACTTTCCAATTCGCGCCGCTGATCTTGCCGAGCTCCTCAATCTCGTTCGCGATGATGTGCTCAGCGGCACCGCCGCCAAGAGAGTCTTCGCGATCATGGCCGAAACGGGCGAGCGCGCGCCGCAGATTGCCCAGCGCGAAGGGCTCGTTCAGGTGCGCGACGACGCTCCTCTGCGTGCCTGGGTCGAAGAAGTCATCGCCGAACACGAAGCCGAGGCGACCCGATTTCGCCGCGGGGAGCGTAAGCTCCTCGGCGTCCTCGTTGGATTCGTGATGAAAAAGTCGAACGGCCGGGCCGATCCGCGCCGCGTCAATCAGCTACTCGCCGAGCGGCTTGGGGCGTAGAGCGGCAGCTCGAGCTGCTGCGAGAACGTCAGCGCGGAGTTGGGCATCCCGAAATGCCGCTCGGCTTCTTCACGCAGCTCGTCGTCGCCTTCACGACGCAGTACGTCGCGTCGCACGCGCTTCGCGAGACGCAATGGGTGGTCGCCTGACGGATCGAGGCGATACGGCTCCGATTTTTCGATACGGCGCAGGAAATCGACGATGTAATCGAACGACCGCTCCAGGTAGCGGCCCACCTCTCCATCGGTGAGATCCCAGCGGCTGTTCTCTTTCATCAATTGAAAGATCCGCTGCCACGATTCGGAGTCGGCGACGACAACCATGCCCCGGAAGATCCGTCGATTCGTCGGCGTGCTGAAGATTGTCGGACTCAGTATCCGATCCAGCAATCCGTCGGATCGCGAGTGATCGAGCGTTATCAAATCACGCGCTCGGCGACTGTACCGCTCGCCAAGGTGCGTCTCGAAACGGCTCTCCCAGTAGCTGTGGCCGAGTGATGACGTGCTCGACGTGATCGCGAGCTGCTTCGGAACGAAGTAGTTGTGCGCAACGGCATCGGCGGCCAGGTGCGCGAGATAGCCTAACGCGAATGCGCGCAGCGGATCATCTTCGGCGCCGTCGTAGATCTCGAGCCCGACGGTCCACGAATGGCAGTGCCGCCCGGCCGGCGCGTATTTCTTCGCGATACTCGTGTCCGCCGCGATGGAGCCGTACAGAAAGTCGTATGGGTACGCGCGCAACAACTCGGCGATCGCCGACGGAAGCAAGTCGAGCGAGCGCATCACCGCTTCGCCGAGGAAGACGTGCGTTCCTGGAGTCCACGCATACGCCGCGGACGGAAGCAGCACCAGCGCTGCCCCTGCCAGCACGAGCATGACCAACAACGACGGCGCGTGCCTCGATCTCGGCGTGCCGCGTGTCGATTTGTGAATGCTAGATACCCAACCGTTTGCGTTGTCGTCGCAGCGCGCGCCGCAGATCGTGCAGCTCGGTCTCGACAACGTCATCGATTGCCTCCTGGGCCTTGCCGAGGTACTCGCGCACGTGATCGCGAATCTCGTCCCGCGGAATACGGTCCCAGAGATCGGTGCTTGCGTCGCGCGCCCACGATGCGCCCCGCGCGCCGAGCTCCGCCGCCCGGGCGCCGGCCCACTTCGCGCCAATGGCCGCGCCACGAAGCATCGGCGACACGGGCCGACGTCCCGACGGTCCCCGCCGAACCAGCATTGTCGTGCCGACTCCGATCGCGACTCCGATCAGTGCCGCTGTCAGCAAATCATACTGCTCATCCGTTGCTCCGCGGCCGCGCGCCAACGCCCGGCCTCCCGCGCTCGGCCCCGCGCCGTCGCGAACGGAGCCGCGGTCGCGCGACATCGTCCTCGGTCGCCTCGGCATCGCTGTCGTAGCCATCAGTCATCTCCTCCCTGGTATCTGCTTCGGTGTCCAGCTCGAGCTGATCGAGATCCTCGTCCTCTGTTTCCCGCTCCTCCTCCTGACTCGCAAACTTCGTCCCATTGCCGGGCTCGGACAGGGCGGAGGCGCTGGTTCGCACGCCTCGGACTGCCGACGCGGCCGACACGAACATCTGTTCCGCCTCCTCCTGGACCACTTTCAGGAGTGCGTTGAAGTCGCCGAGTCGATGTTCGGTCATCTGAACGGCTTGTTGTAACTGCTCATTCGCGCTCGCGATCGTCGCGTTGATCTTCTGCACGTCCGTCCGAATCGATGTCGTGATGTAGTTGACGTTGTCCGCAACCGAGGTGGCGTGACGCACGATCGGCTGCACGTCACCGTAAAAGCGTGCGAGCAGCCCGTTGATGCGCTGCATGCTTCGTCGAAAGTTCCAAGCGACAGGCACCAGGGCGATCACGAATAGACAGATCAGGATCGTGAGAACGCCGCTCGCGATTCCGGTAATCCGGTCGAACAAATTTGGCGTCGCGGCGATCTGTTTGGTGAAGATCGTGTCAGGCAGCGCGGCGCGCTGAACAAGCCATATGCCGGCCCACGTCATCGCTTGGAACATTGGGTCGACTCTCGCTGAGAAAGTGGTATCGCGCTGGAAGCGCGGCACGCGGCCGCCGCGATGCAAGTGCAAGGCAGAGGCCGCGCTATCCGTGATCGTAACCTGCGATCGGTAGCGAGTGCAAGCCGCGCTGTCCGCCGTTTCGGCTTTTGAAGTCCGCCGTCCGCAGCTGCGTCGTCCTCGCCAGCGCTGCCTGTCAGTTGCGCCTCAGGCAGCTGCGCCGTCTGCAGTTGCGCCTTCCCTCATTAGTTTGACGATGCGTCTGACCCGTTGTCGTCATAACCCAACGAAATTCCTCGAACGCTCATGGCCGCACTGCAGTATGTCGTCGAGGGTGGATCCAAGCTCTCTGGCACCATTCGCCCGTCAGGCAACAAGAACGCCGCCCTGCCGATCGTCGCCGCCGCGCTCCTGTCGGAAGAGCAGGTCACACTCGAGAACGTTCCCCGCATCCGCGACGTCGAAACGCTCGTTGAGCTCATCAAGTCCGCGGGCGTGTGCGCGGAATGGAGGCAGCGCAACACACTCGTCATCGACGCGAAGACGGTCCGATCCGCGGAGCTCGATCCACAGCTCTGTAAGAAGATCCGTGCGTCGATTCTCCTCGCCGCGCCGATGCTCGCCCGCTGTGGCGAGGTCACGCTGCCACCTCCTGGAGGTGACGTCATCGGTCGTCGTCGACTCGATACGCATTTCCTCGCCTTACAACAGCTCGGCACTCACTTCGATCTCGGTGAGGCGTACAAGCTGAGCACGAAGCAGCTCCGCGGCGCCGACATCTTTCTCGACGAGCCCAGCGTCACCGGCACAGAGAACGCACTCATGGCAGCAGTCGCCGCCAAGGGCGTGACCAAGCTTCGTAACGCGGCATGCGAGCCACATGTGCAGGACCTCGCGCGTTTTCTCATCTCCATGGGTGCATCGATCGAGGGCATCGGAACCAACGTGCTCACGATTCAGGGCGGCCGACCGCTCAACGGCACCACGCACACGATCGGTCCCGACCACATCGAGGTTGGTTCATTCATAGGCCTGGCCGCGGTCACCGGATCGGAGCTGCGAATTGCCAGCGCGGGCGTTGAGCACTTACGCTCGATTCGCCTTGGCTTCGGTCGTCTGGGTGTGGAGTGCAAGACCGAAGGCGACGACCTCATTGTCCCCGCGAAGCAGGAAAAGACGATCCAGAGCGATCTCGGTGGGCACGTTCCCAAGCTCGAGGACCAGCCATGGCCGGCGTTCCCCGCGGACGTGATGTCGATCGCGATCGTGACCGCGACCCAGTGCGAAGGCGTGATCATGATGCATGAGAAGATGTTCGAGTCGCGAATGTTCTTCGTCGACAAACTCATCGGTATGGGCGCGCGAATCATCCTGTGCGATCCCCACCGCGCGGTCGTCGTCGGTCCCTCGCGGCTGCGCGGTGCGCAGGTGGAATCGCCCGACATCCGGGCCGGAATGGCAATCTTGTTGGCCGCGCTGTGCGCGACCGGCGAGAGCACGATCGACAATGTCGGTCAGATCGAGCGCGGTTACGAGCGAATCGACGAGCGCCTACGCGCGCTCGGCGCCAAGATCGAGCGAGTCGAGGAACGCCGGTCGACGTGACGATCCTCTCGGAATCCGAGACGGTCGACGACTTCGCGCCTTTCGGCATCACTGCTTTCACGACAACGCGCGCCAGTGGCTCCTTTGGACTAGCGTCCGACGAGCCCTCGGCTCACGTGATGAAGCGCTGGCGCCAGCTGCGCGAGGAACTTCGCCCGGGTGGGGTTCGCCTCGCGTCGGCTTCGCAGGTGCATGGCGCCAGAGTGGTGGTACATGGCGCTGATTGGGACGGCTGGCTCCGCGTTGACGAGGCGGACGGACACGTCTCGGCTTACCGCGGCCTCGCACTCGTCGTCACTGTCGCGGACTGCGTACCGGTGTTTGTCGCCCATCCCTCAGGTGCGGTGGCGCTGTTGCACTCCGGATGGCGAGGTACCGCCGCTCGAATCGTCGAGCGCGGAATCGACGCGCTGGCCCAGCGCGGATTCGCGATCTCCGAGCTGCGGATCCATTTGGGACCCGCGATTTGTGGCAAATGCTACGAAGTCGGTGCCGACGTTTATCGCCAGCTCACCGGTCGCGACTCGTCAGGCACAACCACTTGCGTCGATCTCAGAGCGCTGATCGCGGACCACGCCCGCGGCGCTGGCGTTCGGCACGTCACGAGCAGCTCTTTCTGCACCCGCTGCGACAATGATCGCTTCTACTCGCACCGCGCAGGCGAGTCTGGCCGACAGCTCGGGGTGATACTCGGCTGAGCCGCGGAACGTCGTAGTCGACAGTCTGCCTTCAACTTGACGGGCCTCTCCGCGTGGCCTAGCTTACGTCGCGCGCGGCACCAGGGGCCGCGGGACGAAATGTGGGGGATGCTCCCCACATTTTTTTGTTCCGCTAACCTTCCTCGATACCACATGAGCGATGAGCTGGAAAACGTTATTCGCCAGGAACTTGAAGGTTCTGGCTACGAGTTCGTCGAGCTGCGGCGAGGGGGTACGCGCAACCGTCCGCTGATCGAGGTTCGTATCGATCGTCGGGATGGCAATCGGGTGGCAGTGAGCGACTGCGCGACGGTGTCGCGAGCAATTGAGGCCCGGTTGGACGGCAGTACAATCGTACCTGAGAATTACGAGCTGCAAGTTTCCTCGCCAGGCGATCGGCCGTTGCGGTCACCAGGCGATTGGAAGCGGTTCGTCGGAGAATGGGCGAACGTCCTCAGCCCGGCGCAGGGCGGACGATTCGAGGGAAAGATCGCAGCAGTCGAAGGCGGAGAAGGCGCCGAGGTGGTCGTGCTCGAGCTGGAGCGCGGTCCGGAACGACGCATCCCGCTGTCGGACGTGAAAGAAGCTCGGCTCGCGTTTCACTTTAAATAGACGGCATCGGAGGGGACGCACTTGCCTCCGAACGAGGTGTCGGGATGATCGGTTCAGCAGAGATTCTCGCGGCGTTCCGGGAGCTGTCGAACGTCAAGCAGCTCGACCGGGCGGAGCTCTACGGGTTGCTGCAAGACGGCATAATGGCGGCGCTCGCGAAAAAATATGGGCCGAACGTTCAAGCCGAGGTCGACATCGACGACGGCAAGGGCGAAATCCGCATCGTTCTGCTCAAGGACGTAGTGGAAGGCGTCGAAGACGCCAGCCGCCAGATCTCGGTCGAGGACGCGCGCAGCTACGACGAAGGGTTCCAGGTCGGCGACGTGCTCGAGGAACCGATCGACTTCGCCGTCTTTGGCCGCGCCGCGGTTCAGGCGGCAAAGCAGCGAATCATCCAGCGCGTGCGGGAGGGCGAGCGCACTCGCATCCGCGACGAATTCGCTACCCGTGTCGGTGACCTCCTGTCCGGCGAGATCCAGCAGATCGAGCGCGGCAAGCTCGTCGTTATGCTCAACAAGTTTCGCGAAGCGGAAGCGATCATTCCCTATCGCGAGCAGAATCATCGCGAGCACTTCCACCAGGGCGAGCCGATTCGCGCCGTCCTCAAGCGCGTCGAGGAGACCCCGAAGGGGCCGCGTCTCATTCTGAGTCGCGCCGACGCCTTGTTCGTGAAGGCGCTCTTCAAGCTCGAGGTCCCGGAGATTCAGCAGGGAATCGTCGAGATTCGCGCGACGGCCCGTGAGGTCGGCAGCCGCACGAAGATCGCCGTTTTTTCGCGCGACGATTCGATCGATCCGGTCGGCGCGTGCGTCGGCCTCAAAGGCTCACGCGTGCAGGCAGTCGTGAACGAGTTGGGCGGCGAGCGTATCGACATCGTACCCTGGTCACCCGACCCGGAGCGGTTCGCGAAGCTGGCGCTTGCGCCGGCGAAGGTTGCGCGTGTCTTCAGCGACCCGACCACAAAAACCATTCAGGCCGTCGTCGATGAGGATCAACTCTCGCTCGCCATCGGCCGCAATGGTCAGAACGTGCGGCTCGCGTCAGAGCTCACGGGCTGGAAGATCGATCTCTACTCGAGCCGCGAGTGGCTGGAGCGCGGGACAGATTCGCCGCTCTTCGCCCCGTTGCCCGAGGAGTCCGACGAGATGGCCGATGTCCGGCTCTCGGATATCCAGGGCTTGCCGCCAGCCACCGTCGCGGTGTTGGAAGACGCTGGATATCGGACGCTCAACGACATCATCGATCTCGAGCGTGAGGATTTGCTAAAGCTTCCCGGCATTGCTCCGGCGGAGGCCGATCGCATCATGGGAATCATCGACGAGTTGACTACCGAGGACACCTCCGACGAAGCCGCCGGTGGTGGCGAACGCTCGACCGAGCCGGGGGAAGCGGGGTCGACAGCCTGAACGCGTCAACAATCTCCGTGGAGCGAGGTGTGTCCGAGCGCGTGCTCCGATTGATCGGGCTTGGCGTGCGTGCACGGACGGTGGTCATCGGCGTCGAGCAAGTGCGCGCCGCGGCGAAGAAGGGCACCTTGGTGTTCGCCGTCGTTGCTCCCGACGCGTCGGCACATAGTCGGGGGAAGGTTGTGCCGCTGCTACGGGCACGTGGTGTTAATTTCGTTGAGGGGCCAACGGCTGCCGAACTCGGCGCCGCCGTTGGACGAGAGCAGACGGCGGCTGTCGGCGTCACGGACGCGCAGCTTGCCCGTGGTATTCGCGCGCTCGTGGCTACGAGCGTCGTCAGGGATTCGTAGGAGGGGTGTTTGAGCAAGCTTCGCGTGCATGACATGGCTGGTGAATTCGGGATCTCGTCCGACGAAGTGATCGTCTTGCTTCGTCAAATGGACATTCCCGTTCGCAGTCATTTGAGTTTGCTCACGGATGACCAGATCGCACGCCTTCGTGCCCGCTGGGAGCGCGAGAAGCGGGCGCGCGCCGAGAAACAAACCGCACCCGCGACAACCACGCGTCGCCGACGATCGTCAGCGGTTGCACCGGTGGCCGAGCCTGCCGCCGCCGTCGCCGGCGATGCCGGCATTCGTCGTCGCCGCCGCAGCGAGATCCCCGTTGCGCCGGTCGACGTCGAGGAAACTGCGATCGCGCCGTCCGAGTCGCCTAACGAAATCGCCGCCGAATCGACATTCACGGTCGAGCACGAGGCAGAGTCGGTCACCGAGCGCACCGCGCCGGCGGAAGCCGCGCCTCACGAGCCGCCAACGGTCGAGCGTCGGCCAGCCCCGCCAACTCCCCAATCGGCGACCGGGGAGCACGAGCGTGTACAGCCGCCGCGATTCACCGAAGAAACGCGTACGCCCATTGCGCCGGCTCACGCAGGTGGCTCTACGTCGCATGCGCCGCCGGCTCGGCCAGCAGGGCCGTCGTCCGTCTCGGGCATGCCGGATCGGCCTCGCCCGCGTCCCATTACGCCGGGTGCTCCGCGTCCGCGTCCCGTGGCGAGCAGTGGCTCCTTCATGCCGCCGCGCCCAATCGCTTCGGCCGCACCCGGCGGTACGGCGACGCCTGCACGCCGCGACGATCGCCAGCAATCAGGTGGTGGTGGTGGTGCTGGTAGTGGCGGAGGTGGCGGTGGTGCTGGAGCGCACGTCGATCGCGGCCGTCGCAAGAAAGGAAAGCGCGGTGCCGTCGATCAAGAGGCGGTGGATGCGAACATTTCAAAGACGATGGCAACGCTCCGCGGCGCTCCACAGCGACGGAGCTCGAGCGATCTCCGACGTGGTGCCCGCGAGGAGATTGAAGCCGCACGCGCGGCGGAGCTCGAGCGCGAGAGGAAGACCGTCCGCGTCAACGAGTTCATCACCGTCAGCGAGCTCGCGCAGATTCTGAAAGTGCCGGCGACGGAGATTGTCGCGTTCGCGTTCAAGAATCTTGGATTGATGGTCACCATCAATCAGCGCCTGGATTTCGATCAGATCGAGCTGATTGCAAGTGAGTTCGGCTTCGAGGCTGTTCGCGAAGATGCCTATCAGGCCGAGGAAACGGGCACGGAGACCGTCGATCGGCCCGAAGATCTCCAGCCCCGGCCGCCGGTCGTCACCATCATGGGTCACGTCGACCATGGCAAGACGTCACTGCTCGACTACATCCGAAAGGCGAACGTCGTCGCGGGAGAGGCGGGTGGCATCACGCAGCACATCGGCGCCTACCACGTCACCCTGCCTAACGGCAAGGAGATCAGCTTCCTCGACACGCCGGGCCACGAGGCGTTTACCGCCATGCGTGCGCGCGGTGCGCAGGTCACGGACATCGTCGTGCTCGTCGTCGCGGCCGACGACGGCATCATGCCGCAGACCATCGAAGCGATCTCGCACGCGAGGAATGCCAGCGTTCCGCTCATCGTCGCGATCAACAAGATCGATTTGCCGCAGGCCAATGCGTCGCGCGTGAAACAGGAGCTGCTGCAACACGGCGTCGTACTCGAGGAGTTCGGCGGTACGGTGCTCTCGGCGGAAATCTCCGCCAAGAAGGGCACGAACATCGACGCGCTGCTCGACGGCATCCTGCTCCAGGCGGAAATCCTCGATCTCAAGGCGAACCCCGATGGTCGTGCGGAAGGCACGGTGGTCGAGGCGCAGCTCGATCCGGGGAAGGGTCCGGTCGCTACGGTGCTCGTTCGCAACGGAACCCTCAAAATCGGCGACGACTTCATCTGCGGTCTCTTCAGCGGCCGCGTTCGCGCGCTGTTCGACGAGCGCAGTAAGACGGTGAAGGCTGCGGGTCCAGCGATCCCGGCACAGGTGCTGGGCGTCGAAGGCGTCCCGATGGCCGGTGACAAGCTGCTGGTCGTCGAAGACGCGACAGCGGCGCGCGAGGTTGCACAGCGTCGCCAGCGTCTCGACCGTGAGGCGAAGAGTCGCCGGACATCGCGTGCCGGTGTCTCGCTCGAGGATTTCATGGCGCAGTCGGCCGCGGGCGAGCTGCGAACGCTTCGCATTCTCATCAAGGCGGACCAGGGCGGTCCGGCCGAGGCGCTCGCCGACGCGCTTGGCAAACTCTCCACGAGCGAAGTCAACGTGGAGATCGTGCACCGCGGCGTCGGCGCGATCACCGAGGGCGACATCCTGCTCGCGAAAGCGTCGGGCTCGATCATCCTCGGCTTCCATGTACGCCCGGACAACAACGCGCGCACCGCTGCCGAGCGCGAGGGTGTCGACATCCGGCTCT
Source organism: Gemmatimonadaceae bacterium (assembly GCA_036496605.1). Classification (NCBI taxonomy): domain Bacteria; kingdom Pseudomonadati; phylum Gemmatimonadota; class Gemmatimonadia; order Gemmatimonadales; family Gemmatimonadaceae; species Gemmatimonadaceae bacterium. The sequence continues at coordinate 182,543 of DASXKV010000038.1, forward strand.
ATCGCATCATTTACGAGGCAGTGAACGACGTTCGCTCGGCATTGGAAGGACTGCTGCGTCCGGAGCAGCGCGAAGTCATTCTTGGCGAGGCCGAGGTGCGCGAGGTGTTCAAGATCTCTCGCATCGGTACGATCGCCGGCTGCTCCGTTCGGAGCGGCCTGATCAATCGACAGGGTCGGGTTCGGATCATCCGGGATGCCGTGGAGGTCTACGACGGCACGATCGCCTCGCTTCGTCGTTTCAAGGAAGACGTGCGCGAGGTGCGCGAAGGCTTCGAGTGTGGCATCGGCATCGAGAACTTCAACGACCTGAAGGTCGGCGACGTCATCGAGTGCTACCGCACCGAACAGGTGGCGCGCACGCTCGAGGCGGCGCCGCGCTAATCGACCGTCGACAGGCTCGTGGTCATCGGCGTGCGCTCGTTCGAGTTGCACCTCGCGGCCGCCCACTCGCTCAAGGACAAGCGGTCGGTGCTCAAGAGTCTCAAAGATCGGCTGCATAACGAGTTCAACGTCTCGGTCGCCGAGACGGCTCGCCACGATGCGTGGCAATCCGCGGAGTTGACGGTCTGCGTCGTCTCCACGGAGCGCCGGCACGCCGAGTCCGTTCTCGAATCCGTCGATCATTTCATCGACGCCAATCCGCAGTGCCGCATCGTCGACACCGCGACCAGCTTTCTCTGACGCATGGCGAGCAATAACCGTCGTCCGGATCGCGTGGCTGAAGCGATCCGTGTCGAAGTCGCGACTTTTCTCAGCCAGGACGTGAAGGATCCACGGATCGTCGGTCTCGTCACCGTGACGGGCGTCGACGTTTCGCGCGATCTCCACGTCGCGACGGTCTTCGTGAGCATTTACGGATCGGCGTCCGAGCGCGCGGCAACTCGCGATGGCCTCGACAGTGTCGCGAGCCACTTGCGCGCGCGCGTTGGACGTGCACTTCGTCTCCGCGTCGCGCCCGAGATCGTCTTCAAGCCGGACGAAAGCATCGCCCGCGCGGCGCGCATCGAGACGCTGCTCTCGCAATTGAAGGATACTCCCGCGTCCGAGTCTTCCGATCGTCCGTCCCGTGAGGACGACACCGACTGACGGTGTATTGCTCGTCGACAAGCCTGCCGGGATGACGTCGCACGACGTCGTCGCCGTTGTCCGGCGCGCGCTCCATACGCGGCGTGTTGGTCATACGGGTACCCTCGATCCCTTTGCGACGGGATTGCTCGTCGTATTGATTGGGCGCGCGACTCGTCTTGCGCAGTTCGTCGACGACGAGCCGAAGGTCTACGACGCCACCATCGAATTTGGCAGAGAAACGACGACCGACGACCTAACGGGCGAAACGACGCGCCAAGCGAATCCACCGGCCGCTTCGGACATCGATCGCGGCGTTCGCGAGCTCACCGGCCAAATCGAGCAGCGACCACCCGACTACTCGGCGAAGAAGCTCGGGGGTCGTCGCGCCTACGCGGCCGCGCGCGCCGGTGAACCGCTGGACTTGCCGCCGGCTTCCATTTTCGTTCGCGAGTGGCTCGTGCGCCACCGAACGTCGACGACACTCGACGTGACCATAACGTGCGGCGGCGGGACGTATGTTCGTGCGCTCGCGCGGGATCTCGGGCGACTCACGGGGAGCGCGGCGCACCTCACCGCGCTGCGGCGAACGCGCAGCGGCGTATTTGACGTCGCTCGAGCAATTTCCGTCAGCGCGCTGGGGGAGGAGCATCCGCCGGCGTTGTTGCCGTTACGTTCAGCGATTCCTCATCTGGCGACGCGACGCGTCGCCGACGCGGAGCTCCGCCGCGTGCAGCACGGCAACGTCGTCGACGCCGAGGGCGATGCGAGTCTCGTCGCCCTCGTCGACGATGACGGTGAGCTGGTCGCGCTCGCGGAGCGCGAAGGTGCCGTCCTCCGTCCTCGCGTCGTCGTGCGCGATGCCTGACGCGCGAGAGATGGCGACCGCCCTGCCGCGCCTATCGTTAGGTTCGGTGATCACCGTCGGCACCTTCGACGGGGTTCACCGCGGCCACCGTGATCTGCTCGCGCGTGTCGCCGCGCGCGCCTCGGCGCGCTCGCTTCCGAGTTTGCTCGTCACGTTCGATCCGCATCCGCTCGAGGTCGTGAATCCCACGGCCGCGCCACCCCTCCTCACGACCACCGAGGAGAAGCTCGAGGCCATTGCCGAGAGCGGTCTCGAGTACGCTGCGGTCGTGCCATTTACTCCCGCCCTTGCCGCTCTCGACGCGATCGAATTCGTCGAGCGGATTCTGCTCGATCGATTCTGTGTGCGCGAGCTCATCATCGGCTACGATCATGGGTTTGGCCGCCGCCGCGCCGGTGACGTCAACATGCTTCGCGAGCTCGGCAAGCGGCACGACTTCCTGGTCGGTGTCGTCGATGCCGTTTCGCTCAATGGATTGCCTGTGTCGTCGAGCGCGATTCGACGCGCGGTCTCGTACGGGGATTTGGCGGGCGCACATCGGATGCTCGGTCGGCGCTACGCGTTCAGCGGACGCGTCGGTCATGGCGACGAGCGCGGGAGGCTGCTTGGGTTCCCGACGCTGAACGTCAGGATTCCGTCAGCGCGAAAACTTCTTCCGCCAATGGGTGTATACGCGGTCCTCGTTCAATCCGAGCACGGTTCGTTCGGTGGAATGATGAACCTCGGTCCGCGTCCCACATTTGGAGATCTGGCGTTGTCTCTCGAGGTGCATCTCTTCGGTGCGAGCGGCGATTGGTACGACTCCTGTGTGCGAGTGGAATTCGTCGAGCGGCTGCGTGACACGATGCGCTTCGAGTCTCCGGACGCGCTCGTTACGCAGCTCCGCGCGGACGAACGCGCGGCGCGTGCTGCGTTGACTCAACTCGAAGTGTGAGATACCCTTAGAAGCTGCGCGAAATCCTATCCTTCCTACCGGCAGTGCCATGTCCAATCTGAAGTACCGCATCGGGCTCATCGTCGCGCTTTGTATCGTTTCGATCTGGGCACTCTTCCCTCGTGACGTCAAAGTTCGCCAGTTCGGCGCCGACGGTGTTCCGCGCGACGTCGTTCAGCGCCTCGTGCCCTTGCGGAAGGGTCTGGACCTGCAGGGGGGAACCTACCTTGCCCTCGAGGTCGACGAGTCGAAGCAGGCGATTCCGGCAGACAAGATTCCAGATGCGATCGACCGTGCCCTGAAAACCGTCCGCAACCGCATCGAAGGCATCGGCGTGTCCGAGTCCGTCGTGCAGAAGCAGGGCAACGATCGGATCGTCGTTCAGATTCCTGGTATTCAGGATCCCGAGCGTGCAAAGGCGATCGTCCAGCAGCAGGCGTTCCTCGAGTTTCGCATTACGGACAAGACACAGGCACTCGAGCGCGTGCTGCCGCGATTGGATCAGGTCATTCGCGACAAGGGACTCGCTACGACCACGGCGGCGAAGGGTACTGTAGCGGCGCCGACTCAGCCCGCGACCTCGAAGGGACTTCAGGGACTTCTCACGTCGACGGACACGGCCAAGAACGCCGCGAAGAAGGACAGTGCGAAGTCGGATACGTCGGTCGCAGCACTGCCGACGGGCGGGCCCTTCTCGAGCCTCATTCAGCAGAGCCCGAGCCAGATGCCTGGTGAGTATCTCGTCGACGCGGACAACGCAGCAAAGGTCGAAGGCTATCTCGGGTTGCCCGAGATCAAGGCCGCGATGCCTCCAGGCAAGGAGATGCTGCCGAGCAACGACTCGACGTCGCTGCAGGGCAAGACGTACAAGCTCTTTTACGTCGTCGACGCCAAGCCGATCATCACCGGCGAGGCCCTCACCGATGCGCGGCCAAATACGTCGCCGCTCGAGGGAACGATCGTCCAGTTCACGCTCGACAATCTCGGCGGTCGTCGTTTCAAGACGGAAACCGGGCGTCACGTGCACGATTACATGGCCATCGTCCTCGACCACCGCGTGATGGGTCGGCCGCCGATCATCCAGGGTGCGATCGGTACGAGCGGACAGATCACGATGGGGCAGGGACGTGACATCCGTGACGCGCAGGATCTCGCGCTCGTGCTCCGTGCCGGCGCGTTGCCCGTTCCGCTGCGTGTTGCGGAAGTTCATAACATCGGCCCCACGCTTGGACAGGACTCGATCAACAAAGGCTTCCGCGCCGGTGCCATCGCAATCGGGCTCGTCGTGTTGATCCTGCTCTTCTACTACCGCTTTTCCGGAGCCCTCGCGGTTGCCGGACTCGCGCTCTACGTGCTCTATACACTCGCCATACTCGCCGGCTTCGACGCCGTGCTCACCCTCCCTGGTCTCGCGGGCTTTGTCCTGTCGATCGGTATCGCCGTCGACGCGAACGTGCTCATCTTCGAGCGAATACGAGAAGAGCTGGATCGCGGCAAAACGGTGCGAACGGCGATCGACGAAGGATTCCGCCACGCACGGCCGGCGATCATCGACTCGAACGTGTCGACGATCCTGACCGCTGCGGTGCTGTATCAGTACGGCACCGGCCCGGTCAAAGGCTTTGCCGTCACGCTGATCGCCGGTATTGCTGCTTCTCTGTTCACGGCGATCTTCGTCGTACGCACTTTCTACATCATCTGGCTGAACCGCTCGCGCGGCGCCCAGACGCTCAGCATCTGAGGGCTGCTCATGCTACGCATTCTTCACGACACGAAGTACGACTTCATCCGCTACTGGAAGCAGGCGGCGGTCATCACCATCGCCTGGATCGTCGTCGGTCTCGGCTTCCTCGCTTTCCACGGGCTGAACCGCAGCATCGAGTTCACGGGCGGCACGCTCGTGCAGCTGCAGTTTCATCAGCCGCCGCAAATCGACGACATTCGGGCGATTGTCGATCAGGCCGGATTCCCGAATTCAGAGATCACGAAATTCGGCTCCGACACGGACTACACGGTGCGTGCCCAGCAGCATGGCGGCGGTACTGCGGCGTCCTCCGGTGCTTCGAGTGACACCACCGCGACGATCATCGAGGCGGCGCTCACGAAACGTTACGCCTCGAACGTCCGTTTCATTCGCAGCGAGTTCGTCGGGCCTCGCGTCGGTGCCGAGCTGAGTCGCAACGCCGCGATCGCCGTGCTCATCTCGTTCCTCGTCACGTTGATTTACCTCGCGGTGCGATTCGAGTGGCGGTTCGGTCTCGCCGCCGTCATCGCGACGGCGCACGACGTCCTCACCACGTTCGCCTTCATGGCGATGTTGCGTCTCGAGATATCGCTCACCGTCGTCGCCGCGATTCTCACCGTCATCGGGTACTCGCTCAACGACACGATCATCATCTTCGACCGCGTCCGTGAGAACTTGCGAAAGCAACGCAAGGAGTCGTTGCGCGATGTGCTCAACCGCTCCATCAACGAAACGCTGCCGCGGTCGGTCTTGACGCACGCCACGACCCTTGCGGCAACGCTCGCGCTGCTCTTCTTCGCCGGTGAAGTGATCCGGCCATTCGCCTGGATCATGGCATTCGGAATCTTCACCGGAACGTTCAGCTCCATTTACGTTGCCGGTGCGCTCCTTCTCTGGATCGAGCGCAAGTGGCCGCGTCCGACGGGTGCCGAAGGGAAGGGCGCTGCGCGTGCCGTGGCCGAAGACCGCCGCCGTTCGCGGACGGAGAGCGCCGTCGCCAGCCGCTGAGCGTGATCGACGATCGATCGTATTGAACAGGGGAACCGCCGTCTCGACGGCGGTTCTTTCTTTTGATGCATGACTTCATCGACAGCCACGCGCATCTCGCCGATCCCGCCTTCGACGCGGATCGCGACGAGGTCATCTATCGGGCGCGCGCTGCCGGAGCTCGCGCCATCGTCTGTATCGGTGAATCCCTTGCCGCTGCCGCGCGTGCACAAACGATAGCCGAGGCGCATCGCGGCTTTGTGCATTGGACGGCCGGCATTCACCCACACGACGCCGCGTCGTTCGCTCCCGGGCGCGACATCGAGCCTCTCGAGACACTCCTTCACTCCGGAGCACGTGCCGTTGGTGAGTGTGGGCTCGACTACCACTATGACAACTCTCCGCGTGAGGCACAGCGCGAGGCGTTCGTCGCGCAGCTCGACATCGCCAACCGCCTGAAGCTTCCCGTCGTCGTGCACACGCGTGACGCCGAAGACGACACGCGCGCACTCGTGGTCGCTGCCGGCCGACGCGGCGTCGTCGGCGTGCTGCACTGCTACACAGGATCGCGCGCGCTCGCGACTGATGCTGTCGACGCCGGCTGGTACGTCTCATTCAGCGGCATCGTGACTTTCAAGAACTGGACGGACGACGAGCTGCTGAGAGTGATCCCCGATGACAGACTGCTGGCCGAGTCCGATTCACCGTATCTCGCGCCGGTTCCGTATCGCGGTAAGCGCAACGAGCCTGCTTGGGTGAGTCTCACGGTCGCGCGTCTCGCCGCCGCTCGGAACACCACGCCGGACGTACTCGGCGCCCTCGTCGCCGAGAACGCGCGACGCCTCTTCGCTCTCGATGTTTCGTCGGGACAGGGCGCCTAGAGCGTGTTGCCTCCGCGTTTGCCTGCCAACCCATCGGGTCCCCTTGAGTGCAACCCCGCGTGACCGTGTCGCAGGACCCGTAGCGCCCGCAGCACCGAACAGAAAATCGTTAGGGCTTTCCCCGCAGGACCCGAGCGCCGAGAGGCGCGATCGCTGCCGTGTGAGACGCTCCCCGTGACCTTCGGTCAACTGATGCGGCCCTGCTCCGAGCGATTGGAGACGCAAGTCGCTACGGGCATCGGCGGGACTGTGTGGGCGCCGTGGGAGAGGACAGAGCCGTGTAGCCGCTGACCGGCGAGCCATCGCCGGCCGGTACCGTGTATCGCGGGCCCCGATCCGCGCTACCGCCAGCTGGGCTGCACCCCTGCGACAACGCACGCTCAGCGATCAAGACCAGACAACCAGAGCGGGTGTACCGCGTCGCGTTCCCCTTGCCTAACGGGAACGGCGTCGCCCCACGCGCTCGGAGGCGTGCTCCCGCACCCGCGGACCGAGCTGCGCCCCTCTGTGTCACGTTCCGGCAGCACATCGCGCAGCCTAACGACTGATCAGCTGGGGAAAAATATGACCGCATACGAGACGCGGGTGTCTCCGGCCTTCCGCAGTGTGGAAGGCGGGGCCGACTCGCATGAGGATCCGAATCCGCCCAAGCCGGCGGGACCGGTGCAAGCGTTGCTCAACGAGGTCCAGCTCGCGGCATGCTGGGCTGGCATCGTCGCCAACCTCGACGCTGCCTGCCGCATGGCAGCGCGATTCGTTTCGACGCAGAGCGTTGAAGACATCGTTCATACCGCCGCCGTGCTGTTCGTGGAAGACGCGCAGCGGTCGACGAACCCGGAGCCGTTTCCGCCGAACAAGGACCGATTTCGGCGCAAGTTCCTCAGAACGGTTCGCGATCATGCCATCGACTGCATCCGCGACAGCACGTCGCCCGCGTGCCCTGTGCATTCCCATTGGGGCATCGATCCGGAGCCCGACGTCCGTGGCCGCCACCTCGCCGACCGCGAGCTCGACACCCTGTTCGCGCGGAACGACCGCGGCACGTACGACGCGCCCGTGCCTACCGTCCGTCGCGCCAAGGACGACCTCGATGGCCTCCACTACATCCTTCGCTCGCACATGGAGGACCTGTCGCAAACCGAGCGGGAGATAGTCGACGAAGCCTACTTTCAAGAGCTTTCACGGGAGGAAATCGCCGCGCGCCGCGGCATCAGTCTGAATACCTACGACAACCATAGAAAGGCCGCATGCCGCAAGCTGCGCGACTCGATGATGGCGGTAGTCGACTTCTGCGCTGACATAGATCTCCCGGACTGGTACGATCGCCTCAAGGAGATGAACAAGCGGTGCGGGGCCAGACAACGGCGACGTGCGTCCCGCAAGAAAGAGAACCGGTCCAACTCTGGAGGCGACCGTTCCAACTTCGAAGAGAACCCGTCCAACTCTCGAGGCGCCCCCGAGAAAAACGGACGCGCCCCTGACCTATCGGTAGCAGTCACTACCAAATCGTGAGGCGCCCGCGACTAAACGGTAGGCGACGCAAGCATTGTTCGAGGCGACCCGCGCAAAGTCGGAGGCGACGCGCGCTCCGCACGAGTGAACCGCGGCTAAGTGTGACGACACCCGCGGTCGTGCATGACACGACCGCGGCAATGCAGGACACGACCGCGACCAAACACGACGCGACCGCGACCAATCACGACACGACCGCCGCTACTCATCGCACGCCCGCGGCTAGTCATGACACGCCCGCGGCTAGTCATGACACGACCGCGGCTAGTCATGACACGACCGCGACAAAGTCGGCAGTCGTCCGGAATAAAGTGGCAGGCGACCGCCGCCTCTCACGAGGGAACCGTGGCTTCGCACGACACGACCGCGACTCCTCATGACACGACCGCGGTTTCACGCGGCACGACCGCCGCTCATCACGAGTGGACCGCCACGTTCACTGGCCGCGTGGCAGCTTGTGCGCAGACCATATAGCTACTTTTTCGCTTTTCGCGTTCTCCTTAGTGCAGGGGCACGTCAACGCGTTCGACGCCGGCGGTGAAGTGCGCCGAGTCTTCGTCTCGCGCGCAACGAAGGCGGGAGTAAACACTCAACGACAGGCGTCACACTTGGTTCACACCCCCCGGGAGGGGGACATTATGAAAGTGCAACAGATTCGGAAGTTCGACATGCTGCGGCGCGTCCAGCAGTTCCTGGACGAGTTCGCGGCGAAGCTGTTCGCTGCGACTGCGGCGGCGACTCGGCAGGCGCTCGACCAACTCGTGGAGGACATGCGGGTGAACGAGGCCGAACAGGCGAGCAACACGCTGAACGCCAAGGGCCAGACGGCGGCCAAGGCCGCGTTGCGCGACAAGCTGGTGAAGGACCACATGCGGCCGGTGGCGCTGATGGCGGCCGCGCATCTGCGCGACGTCCCGGAGTTCAAGGCGCTGCAGGTGCCCAAGTTGAGTGTGAAGGTCGCGCTGCTCGTGCAGGACGCGAACGCCATGGCCGAGGCAGCAAAGCCGTATCAGCAGGTGTTCGTGGAGAACGGCCGTCCCGAGACGTTCGTCGACGACATGGTGGCGGCGGCGACGGCGGTGCGAGCGTCGATCGATGCACGCAGTAAGAGCATCGCGACGAAAGCGGCAGCACGGGACGGACTCAAAGCCACCGCAACGCAAGCGCACTCGGTTTTGCGATTCCTGGATGCTCAGGTGAAGAGTGCGGCCGCGGGTAACGCGAAAATCTTGGCAGCGTGGAACTCGGCCAAACGGATCGGGAGGGGGAAGGTAGTGCCGATCGAAGCAACGATTCCCGCTTCGACGACGCCACCGACTCCGACGCCGACTGAAGCGAAGGCGGCGTAGCAGCAAGGGAAGCCCCGGGTGATGAACCCGGGGCTTCTTTCACTGATTGTGTGCCCAGCATGAACATCGACTAGGAGGTGGAAGTCCTCCGGGGAGTTGGTCACAACGACCCGAGAGAACCGCAAGGCGAGGATCGTGAGTGAATCGCTGAAAGCAGCGGGAATCGAGACCTGCGGGGCGACGCACAGAAATCGGATAAGAGGCGATGCGACTGAGGGCAAGCGGGCCAATGACCGCGAAGCTCTCGCGACCAAGGAGCCGTATCGTAGATCTGACGCTCGTGCAGGGACAGCCGATGAGTCTTACCTGGGGAGATCTCGCCTCGCGTCCGAAAGGATGACGCGGAGGTAGGCAACTCAGCGGAGCGAGAAGTCAGCAGCGGCCAGAGTAGCGGAGGGCTTCGGGTACGTTGAGACCGCCCCGACGCGAAGGGCCTAACGGTGAGGAGAGCGAGTCGACCGTGCATCTCGACAAGGCCACGCACCGCCGTCGAACGACCAGTTCGAGCTGCCACTGGAGAATCGGGTGAAGCCCCGAGACCAGAGTGGAGCGGTGAAGCCACGGCGGCGAGGCAGGGAACCGCGCGCTCAGGACTCGAGACCCTGATGGAGCGTGTCGTCGAGGGAGGGGATCTGCGGCGCTGCAGGTCCTGCAACCGATGATCGATCCCAGTTTCTCTGAGTCCAGCTATGGCTTTCGGCCGGGGCGGCGCGCCCATGACGCGGTGGGTCAGGCGCAACGCGACGTGCAGAGTGGTCGGCGCTGGGTCGTGGATGTGGACTTGGCGCAGTTCTTCGACCGAGTCAATCACGACATGCTCTTGGGGTTGCTGGCAAACCGGATCGTCGACGCTCGGATGTTACGACTCATTCGCCACTATCTGGAAGCCGGAGTAATGGTAACTGGCGTAGTGGTGGAGCGGCACGAAGGGACGCCGCAAGGCGGGCCGCTCTCGCCGTTGTTGGCGAAACGTGTTGCTCGATGTGGTGGATCGGGCGTTGGAGCGCCGCGGACATTGCTTTGCACGTTATGCTGATGACTGCAACGTGTACGTGCGGTCGAAGCGGGCGGCGGAGCGCGTGATGGAGGGCTTGGTCGGCCTCTACGCGAAGCTCAAGCTCCAGGTCAATCCGTCGAAGAGTGCGGTGGCGCGCGTGTGGGATCGGGCTTTCCTGGCTACAGCTTTTGGGTGGCGCCAGGCAAGATCGTGAAACGCCGCGTCGCACCGAAGGCCCTGGAGAAGCTGAAGGAGCGGGTCCGGGAGCTTACGTCGCAGGTGGTGAGGCGGCTGCGGAGCTACCTGGTCGGGTGGAAGTCATACTTCCGACTGGCCGACACGCCGGGGGTGCTTAGAGACGTGGACAAATGGCTTCACCGTCGTTTGCGAATGCTCATCCTCAAACAGAACAAGCGGGGCACGACGCTGTACCGGACGCTACGCGCGCGGGGACTTTCCGATCGCTTGGCTCGGGCAGCGGCGGCGCACTGCGGACGCTGGTGGGCGATGGCCACGCATGGCGCTCTGAAAACGGCCTTTCCGACGCAGTACTTTCTGTCACTCGGAGTACCGCGTCTTGGCCCTCATAACCTCAACTCACCGAACCGCCGGATGCGGACCCGCATGTCCGGTGGTGTGGGAGGGGAGCAGGAGAGTTACTCTCTCCTACTCCCTATCCCGATCCATCCGAGCGCATCGAGCGAGCCGCCAAGTGCTTCGAGATGACGAGCGACCTGGTCGGTCTCTGAGCCTAACGAGTACCGATCGGAAACGAGCTGGATGCGGCGCGAACAGAGCAGGACACGTCTGGAGTTGAAGTCGCAGCGTCTGGAGTTCAGGTCGCAGCCTCTGGAGTTGAGCTCGCAGCCTCTGGAGTTGAGGTCGCAGCCCCTGGAGGTTGGCTGGCCTCGTCTGGAACTCAGCTCGACGCGTCGAGAGTTGAGCTGGTTGGCCACGGAGTCGAGTTGTCGTCGGCGCGACTTGACCTGGTCGCGTCTGGAGTGCACGTCCCGCTGCGTGGAGCTCTCGTTGATGAGGAGTAAGTCAGTGGTCTCAGCGCCGTGTCAGCGGTTCTATGAGAGCGATTGTCAAGGGCGGACTTCGTCCGTGCGGATTGCGTGGGCGTTTTTTCCCGTGCAATCAGCCCTGATGGTTGCTTGGCGGACGAGATCGTCCGCTGCGATTGAGCTCGCAGTGCACTC